>DCSW01000111.1:0-9540 GCA_002325825.1 Collimonas sp. UBA1456 | reverse complement strand
TTGATCGGTTCGCCGACCGTGCCGAGCAGGTGCAAAGATGACAGATCGTATTGGAAAGAATGGATATTTTATCGGCATCGGCGGCTTTGATTAATGAATGAATCACGGTCGGCGCGGTATAGAAAATCGTCACTTTGTGGCGCTGAATAATCATGTCCCAGAAGTGGTCGGTATTCGGGAAGGTCGGAATGCCTTCGAAATAGCCTGGGTGGCGCCCACAGCGGATAGCAGCCGGACGAATGCTGCACGCCCTTTGGGATGTCGGTCGAACACGGAAGTGTACAAAATAAACAGTCGGTGTTTGGTATTGAACCATTCCGGCTCGCAAGCCTCGGCCAGATTGGCGATCAGATCGTGCGGCCAGATGAGAAGATAGCCATGTTCAATTGCTGGAATAATTGCGTTACTTATGTATTGTCAGGTATTGTCAGCATCAATCTCGATGAGTGCTTTGAAATCCGCGTCGCCAGTCTGCTTGCCAAGGGCCGCATCGATGGCGAAACTGACGCCCCCTGGCCTGACTGCGGCGTTGAAATCCACCAGTGTCGAATGTCACCAGATTGACAATCGGCAGTATGAGATATTGAATCAGACAGTCCTGCCGCAACTGTCCGCAATCGGTATCCGTCTGCTGCGAAACGATGACCGCACTCAAGAACAGCGGGCATGGATAAAAGCTTTTTTGAGCAGGAAATACGCCCGCTGCTGACGCCTATCGGGTTGGATCAGGCTCACCCCTTACCCTCCCCAGGTATTGAACAAAAGCCGGAACTTCATCGTCGAGATGGTGGGCAGAGATGTGTTTGACAGTAGCTCTATAATTGCCATCATCAAGGCGCCGCGTGTATTGCCGCTCGTTATAAAATTGCCCTATGTGGTTTCTTCCAAGAGCAGCTAGTTCTACCTGTCGTCGTCGATCATTAACGCCAACATCGGCGAACTTTTCGCTGAGCGTCAGAATACTTTCGTATTCACAATTTCGGATAACCCGGAATAGCGATTTATTGGTGGATGAAGAAGAAGTCAATAATTTGCACCAGACTCCGCAAAGAGAATTGCAAAGCCGTCAGTGCGGCGTTGCGATGCGATCTGAAGTGGCGCGCAGTTGCCCCGAGCATCTATCAGCAATTCCTGCTGAGCCAATTCGCTATCGTCCCCAACCTCTTATATGCATTAGACGGGGGCGGTCAATATGGTTCGCCTATCCGAGATTGTCGATCAGGTGAACGAGGCAGCGCTGTAGTTTCCGCGATCTTCGCCGGGCTTTCTGATGCAGCTGACGACAGCCGACGATATTTTCGAACAACTAGAAAAAGAGGATGTGTTGCTGTACTATCTGTTCCAGTCGTTGGTTTTGATTTTGTCCGTTCGGTGGTATTTGATGTGAATGTCGTGGCTATCAAGCAAACCATCTACCGCACCGGCATGAATGCGCCGACCTGATGGAAGCGTTGATCATTGCTGCGCAGCGCGGCAAAGAGGGGGGTACTGTGGCGGTGGAGTTGATGGTGCGCTGCGACGAGGAAGCCGGTATTAACTAAGCCGACGAGTGGGAACGCGCCGGTACCCAAGTGGGCTGTGGCATGGTCGGTCTGAGACGCATGCCAAATTATTACTAGTAATCCGCCGCGAGCGCGAAAAGAACGGCGATGCCGAACTGCGTTACTACGCTCACCTCGGTACCGGAAACTATCACCAAAGCATAACCAAGCTGTACAACGAATTCGGGCTGCTGACATCCGACCAGAAGCTGGTTACCGAAGTCAATGAAGTATTCATGCTTCTGACCAGCCTGACCAAGCTCAAGAAAATGGATCTGCTTTGTCTGGCGGGGTTCTCGCCACAGAAGGAGATCATCAACACCATCCACAATGAGGCCGAGATCGCCCGCAAAGGCTGGCTGGCTCGCATTATCGCCAAAATGAGCGTGCTGCTGGACTAATCCGTGATCCGTGCGCTATATGCCGCCTTTACCGATAGCGTCAAGATCGAGTTGATCGTGCGCGGCACGCGCGCACTGTGGTCGTGTTTGTCGGAAAACATTCATGTGCGCTCCATCATCGGTCGTTTCCTGGAGCATAGCCGTATCTACTATTTCTGCAGTAATTTGCAGCATGCTGTCTATCTGATTAGCGCCGATTGGATGAACCGCAATCTGTTCCGGCGCATTGATATAACCTTCCAGATACACAATAAAAATCTCAAGAAACGGGTTATCAACGAAGGGCTGAGGCCTTACTTGAAAGACAATGCCATCCCCTGTATCCTCGGTTCCGACGACAACTATCATAAAGCGAAACTGTATTGAATACAAAAATAATATAGCACGCAACGACATCCGATGCTCGCCCTGGGTGCGCTTTCCCCAATAAAGTAAACGACGCAATCAAGCAAGGATCACATCATGAAACTAATTTCATGGCGGCACGCAGAGACAGAAGTCGGCGAACCGGACATCGGCCGCGCACTGACTGGCAAAGGGCACAAGCAAGCATGGAAAATAGTCGATTGGTTGGACCACAATCTGCCAAACAGTTACAAAATCATCAGCAGTCCGGTTACCAGCACCGTACAAATTGCGGAGGCATTGGGACGCAAATTTAAAACCCATCCAGACTTGGGATCGGATTGCTCAGCTCAGCAATTGCTGACGGTCGCCAATTGGTCGCTCAGTCGTGAACCGGTTCTGATCATCTGACCTCAGCTTACCTGGGCCAGGTTACAGCATTACTGATCGCGGGACAGATACAGGAGTGCTCAATCCGTAAGGGTAATGTCTGGTGGATTCTCCAGTATGAGAGCGGCGACATTACGAGCAACTATCTAAAAGCGGTGATGTCGCCGAAATTGATCGCCAAATAACACCCGCTCCGCAACCTCGGCAGTGGGCCCCTTGTCGACGGCAGGTGGTATATTTACTAACAGCTTTGTCGAATGGATATTTCTATTTATACCGTTGTTGTTCGGCGACATTATTTACACGGCGTTCTTTCACATAAGATAATAATGTGAAGCTCATTGCACTTGGAAAGTTCGACCTTTCCCAAGTGTTTTAATAACGCCGTCTGCAAAAGGCTGGCCCGTGTAGGCGTAATCGGTCAGAAGAGTTAGCACCGCCAACAACGATTTCTTGTGATGGGCAAAAGTTTTCAATCCTGTCGGGGCTTGCAGTAGGTGGCGATCAAAGTAGCAGTGCCAAGCATCTCGCCGATCCTGCAAAACGGCTTGAGTTCGGCGGTGGCAGCGTTGCTGTTGAGGGGCCTGTTGTTTGTCGATGCATTCCTGTGCGTATCAATCGGCTTGAATTACATAACCGCCTCGAACATGTCGGTGTTCGTCTACACTGCGCCACTTTTCACCATGCTCAGCCTGGACCGGCTGGTGCCTGGCGAACTCTTCGGGGCGGCCCAATGGCCTGGGTGTGCTGTCTGCTTTGATGTCGACACTAGTTTCAGCCGCACTTTGACTGGCGATGCGCTCGACGTACTGGACGCAGTGTTCTGGGCCGCGACCACCATCATGATCAAGCGCAGTGTCTTGTCCAGTACCGCGTCCAGCATGACCTTGTTGTGTTAATTGACGGTTGCTGCTCCTGGCACTACTCTCAGGACAGGCTGAAGTGGCGCCGCTAAGTGGCATCATGTGGACCGGTTTTGCATTCCAGTCGCTGATCTTCGCCTTCAGCAGTTCTCTGGCCTGGCTCTGGATGTTGTGCCGTTACCTGGCGTCGCCGCTGAAGGTCTTCTCTTTTCTGATGCCATTGTTCGGCTTCAGTTTCGGCGTGCTGCTGCTCGATGATCCGGTTGGCTTGCCGTTTGTTTTTGGCGCATTACAAGTTTGTCAGTCCTTGAACTTGCCTTCGGAGACCAGCGCTTGCGGCGCCAGGTAATTCCAGGATGCACCGGCGTTGGACGAATGGGGTGGCGCGGGTAATTCTTCGCTTTTTCCAGGTAAGGCAAAAGTGGTTTTCGATAGCACGATTACCAGAGCCGCGGCATTTCCGGTCCAGCCACGGTCGAAATTGTTGAGCAGATAGAGTAAGCTATCCCAGTGTGGTGTGCCACGCCGGACGTAGATGAAGCGCCAAGGTTGCGAGTTGTAAGACGACGGCGCCCAGTACGCTGTTTCCAGAATAGCCAATAATTCTGCTTCAGGAATCTCGTCGCTGACAAAGACGCGTGACGACCAGCGGTTCATAAATTACGGATGGGCCGGATGATCGGCGATGTGTGGCATGGACCATGTGAGTTCCTGTTGGATGACGTAGAAAGGACAGAAAAATAGTGGTATCCGGGGACATACGTATGCATGAATTGCCATCTTATCAGCAGTTTTTTGCTTGCAGGGTGCCGCCGATTGCTGCACTGTGTATTGCTGTCATAGGGAGCACGCTAAAGATTGCTGCGCCGTGCCGGTATAATTATGTCGGTATAATCAATAACAATCGCGATTGCCAGGAAGTTGGAACGATTTCCTGAATTTTTGCATTATCCGCTACGCTTTCTGTATCACCGACTATCTATTTTATGCTCGCACCACAAAAACAACAGATCATCGACCTTTTCAACGCCGCATTGCAGCCGATTATTGCCGGTACCGAGTTGCAGCCGATTGTGATGCTGGAGCGTCCGCGCGACAAGTTGCATGGTGATGTTGCTTGCAATATAGCCATGCAACTTGCCAAGCCGCTGAAAAAGAATCCACGCGAGCTGGCGCAAACCCTAGTTTCGGCAGTGCTGGCCGCCGGCAAAGAAGGCAATCTGATCGCGGCCGTAGAAATCGCCGGGCCAGGCTTCATCAACCTGCGTTTGACCGCTGCTGCTAAGCAGCAAGTGGTCAAGACCGTGCTGCAGCAAGCGGCGCAATACGGCAAGAGCCAGCTCGGTGCCGGCAAAAAAGTGCTGGTCGAATTCGTCTCCGCAAATCCGACCGGCCCGCTGCACGTCGGCCACGGTCGTCAGGGCGCATTGGGTGATGCCTTGTTTGCATTGTTCGAAGCGCAAGGTTTCGATGTCACCCGCGAGTTTTATTACAACGATGCCGGCATCCAGATCGCTACGCTGGCGACGTCGGTGCAAGCGCGCGCCAAAGGCTTCAAGCCATGCCAATCCGGCTGGCCGGAGAATGCCTATAACGGCGACTATATCGCCGACATCGCTGAGGATTTCATCGCCAAGAAGACTGTCTCCGCTAGTCACGGCGAACCAGCCACTGCCAGCGGCGATATCGAAGATATCGAATCGATATGCAGGTTCGCCGTGGCCTATCTGCGCCGTGAGCAGGATCTGGATTTACAAGCTTTTGGCATTAAGTTTGATAACTATTACCTAGAATCCTCTCTGTATCGGGACGGTAAGGTCAACGGTGCAGTTGAAGCGCTGATTGCCGCCGGAGTTACTTATGAGCAGGACGGCGCGCTGTGGCTGCGCACCACCGACTACGGCGACGACAAAGATCGCGTGATGAAGAAGATGGATGGTACTTATACCTACTTCGTGGCGGATGTTGCCTATCACGTCGTCAAATGGCAACGCGGCTTCGGTCAGGCTATCAACGTCCAGGGCAGCGATCACCACGGCACCATCGCCCGAGTGCGCGCTGGCTTGCAGTCGCTCGATATCGGGATTCCACAAGGCTATCCGGATTACGTGCTGCACAAGATGGTGACAGTCATGAAGAACGGTGAGGAAGTGAAAATTTCCAAGCGTGCCGGTTCTTATGTGACGCTGCGCGACTTGATCGAATGGTCAACTGGCGAAGACACTACGGTCGAAGCTGCTGTGGGCAGCCCGCGCGATCTGACGCGTGGCCGCGACGCAGTGCGTTTCTTCCTGATTTCGCGTAAAGCAGATACTGAATTCGTGTTCGATGTCGAGCTAGCTCTGGCTAAATCCGACGAAAATCCGGTCTACTACGTACAATACGCGCATGCCCGCATTTGTTCGATATTGGCCCAATGGGTCGGAGACGAAGCCAGCCTGATCGCAGCCGACCTGAGCTCGTTGACCGCGCCGAGGGAAGCTAGCCTGTTGGCCAAGCTGGCCGAATATCCGGACATGCTGCAACACGCATTGGAAGAACTCGGGCCGCATCAGGTGGCGTTTTATCTGCGCGATTTGGCTGGTGAACTGCATAGCTACTACAATGCTGAGCGCGTATTGGTCGACAATGAAGCTGTCAAAATAGCACGGCTGGCGCTGATGTGCGCCACCCGCCAGGTATTGCGTAACGGCCTAACGCTGCTGGGCGTATCGGCACCGACCCGTATGTAATGTGCATGTAAAACAGAAAACAGGTGACTCTGAAATATACTGAATAGCGTAGCAGATTTTCAGAGAAGCACGTAATCAGGATGTCATTGGGGAAGTATGAGCAAACTGAACAATAAGCAAGTTGGTGGTACCTTAATGGGTTTGATTTTCGGCCTGATCATCGGTTTGGCGATAGCGGTGGTGGTGGCGATCATGATCACCAAGACGCCGACGCCGTTCACCAACAAAATCACTAAATCCGACAAAGCACCGGACGCTATCACTACGCCGGCAGTGTCAACCTCGTCTGCCGCTGGCGGTGACCAGTTGCCGGACCCGAACAAGTCGCTGTACGGCAACAAGAATGCCTCGAAGGAAGTCGCCAAGGCATTTGCGCCGCCAGCGCTTGATTCCAATAACCAGCCGGTAGCCGTGCCGCCGGTTTCCGCTGCAGCCGAGGAAAATATCGATACATTGGTCACCAAGGGGCAGGACGAGAGCGCGCCTATCGTCGACAAATTCACTGTCGACAAGACCAAGAAGGCTGCTGGCTATATCGCTGAAGTTAGAACCAAAGTTGGCGATGACGATAACTGGATCTATTTCCTTCAGGTCGGCGCGTTCCACGAGCAGACTGAAGCCGAAAACGCCAAGGCACGCCTGGCGCTGATGGGGTTTGAAGCCCAGATAAGCGAACGCCAGGCCGACACCGGCTCCTTATACCGGGTACGCATCGGTCCACTCAATCAGTTTGAGACAATGAATCGGATTCACGGAAAGTTGTCAGATAACGGCGTTAATGCCACCGTGGTGCGCGCTGCTAAGTAATTAGGCGGATGTGAGTAAATATTTTCTTCGCAATCTAGAACAAGATAATCATGTGTTTATTGCAAAAACTATTAGCTGTTGTCGGTCTGATCTTAGGTTTGGTTGCCGCCAGCGCCGTTGCATCGCCGACCAATCGGACGGCAGGAATTGACTACGCATTGCTCAACAATCCGCAACCGACCGATAGCGGCCTCGGCAAGAAAGTTGAAGTGACGGAATTCTTCGGTTACTTTTGCCCGCACTGCAATGCGTTGGAGCCGGCGCTGGAAGAATGGATCGCCAAGCAAGGCGACAAGATTGTGTTCAAGCGCGTGCCGGTTGACTTTGGTGACCCCAATGCCGATCCAAAGAAATCA
Organism: Collimonas sp. UBA1456; assembly: GCA_002325825.1. Taxonomy (GTDB): domain Bacteria; phylum Pseudomonadota; class Gammaproteobacteria; order Burkholderiales; family Burkholderiaceae_D; genus Collimonas. The sequence goes on along the minus strand of DCSW01000111.1, from coordinate 2,105 downwards.
CCTTATGTAGCTCAGAAAAAGCTGTACTACACATTAGAAGTAATGGGCAAGATTCCAGAAATGCACAAGAAGGTTTTTAACGCCATCCACGTACAGCGCCAAAACCTGAATAACGAAGCTATCGTTATCGATTTCGCTGTTAAGCAAGGTCTCGACAAAGCCAAGTTCCTGGAGATCTACAATTCGTTCGCGGTGCAAACCAAGGTTACTCATGCCAGCCAGTTGCAGATTACCTATAAGGTCGACGGTGTGCCAATGCTGGTAGTGGATGGTCGCTACGTGACGTCGCCATCGATGGTCGGTGCTAATCCGAGCGCCAGCAAGACCGATGCGGAGCTGTTCAGATCGACATTGCAGGTCATGGATGGCTTGATAGCGAAGGCCGCCGCCTGCAAGAAATAAGCCGTCTCGCCGACATACTCGGCTGATGGATCGTCAAAAGTCCGCCTCTCGCAAAATGGCGGGCTCTTTTATTGGCCTTGGCCGGTATCCATAGCCATTCAACAATAGGTCCCACCATGAAACGAATATTTATCAACGGCGCTTCCAGCAGTATCGGCGTCGCGTTAGCACAATATTATGCAGAGCAGGGCGCGGTCCTCAGGTTAGTGGCCAGGTGGCAGCTGGTGCTAGAGCAATTGCTGGCCGGTTTGCCACATCCAGAACAGCATCGCCTGTATGTGCCGGACGTCAACGATCATGAGGCGTTGACCGCTGCCGCCGGGGCCTTTATCGGCGTCGGTAACGGTATCGATATGGTCATTGGCATTGCCGAGACTTCCCAAGGCGCGCTGACCGCGCACATGGAAGACCAGAAAGTCTTTGAGAAGATGTTTGTCACCAATGTGCTGGCGACGGTTTTCACTTCCACGCCATTTGTCGCCACTATGAAACGGCAGGCGCAGTCCAGTCAACGCGATTTACGGCTGGTTGATGTCGGCAGCGTTGCTGGCATTAGCGTCCTGTCGGGGGACGTTGCCTACAACGGTTCGAAGGCGGCGGTGATCGGCTATTGCGCATCGCTGCGGGGCGCATTGCGCGGCAGAAGTTACCAGGTGATCCCGTGGAAGATGGGCGTGGTTGCAAAGTTGTTGCGGCTACTGCCATACCGCTTGTACGATTTGTTCTTTTCTAATGCGCCGCATAAGGTGCGCAAGAGCGAGAGCTGAACTGTGGATTTTAATTCCTTCTTTTTATTCGTACTTACCGAAGTCGCGCTATCGCTGTCGCCTGGCCCGGCGGTACTGTTGGTTGTCACCTACGGGATCACAACCGGTTGGAGAAAATCTCTATTCGCAACGCTTGGCATACTGACCGCGAATGTCATTTATTTCGCCATCTCGGCGACCGGCCTGGGGGCGTTGATCGTCGCTTCTCACGCCTTGTTCACGGTGGTGAAGTGGCTGGGCGTGGCGTATCTTGCGTATCTTGGCTTGTCAGCGATACTCGGCCGACCTTCGCCGATTACAGCGTCGCAGTTAAACCACAAGAACACCTCCGGTTGGAAAATCTGGTTGAGCGGGCTAACGCTGCAACTGGCCAATCCCAAGGCCCTGATTTTTTTCATCGCGATCTTGCCGCAATTCGTCAACCCGGCCGGCAATGTACCGTTGCAAATAATCTGGCTGGCGGCGGGTTCCGTTATTCCGGAATTTTTCATCCTGCTCGGTTATGCGGTGCTGGCGGGGAAAATGCAAACGGTAGCGACGCGTCCGAGTTTTGCCAGGATTACGGATCGCGTTGCGGGTAGTTTGATGTTGGTGGTGGCGATGATTGTGGCTGTGATACAGAAGTAGTCGTAGGGTGTCGCTTCATCGTCATTTAATGCGATTACGACTTTGTGAGATGTGCCAGTTCGCAGCGCCACCCGGTTATTGGCGCACTCAGGCCCCGGTTTCTCCGATGCTCTAGCAGCGTTTGTGGCGATCATTGATTCCATTATGGAAGCCGACAAGAAAGTCCATTTGAAGTAGCGCCATACGACGTTGCGCATCTGCGAACGGCTGCGTGACCAAGATATTGGGCGATGGCCAGAGCCGACGGATCCAGGACTTTGCCTAGTTTCAAGGATATTACCTGCCGGAGTTGGCAGGCTGTGAATGGAT
>DCSW01000123.1 GCA_002325825.1 Collimonas sp. UBA1456 | reverse complement strand
ATCTACGAAATATCGAACATATTTGCAAAAGATTTCGAACGGGCTCTGAGGTCAAATCATCAATTGTCTAATTGATCTTTGACAATGATTACCATATCTCCTTCACCCTCCACTGGATGGAATTTGAATCCTATGCCTCATAGCAGATCGGGTTTTCTTTTATCGGCAAGCCACGCCGCCAGCAAAAGCGCGGTAATATGCATGAATTTACAACAATCCCTGGCGCAAATGCTAGATTTATTCAATTAATTTGACGCAAAGTCTTTTAAAAGTCTATAATTTAAAAATTTTCCGTTTGCTAAGGAAAAGATAACAAGGCAGAGTCTTTCGTTAATGTAAGACGAAAATTTGGTGTAACAGCCCGGTCTCCGATAACGATGGAACCACCATTTGAGCGAATTAAATTAGTTAGGAAGTCAACATGAAAACTTTTTCCGCTAAGGACCATGAGGTTCAGCGTTATTGGTTCGTGATTGACGCGACGGACAAAATCCTCGGACGTGTTGCCAGCGAAGTGGCACTCCGACTGCGCGGCAAAAACAAACCGGAATTTACTCCACACGTTGATACTGGCGATTTCATCGTCGTCATCAATGCAGGCAAACTACGCGTCACTGGCGCCAAGGCAACCGACAAGACATATTTTCGTCACTCCGGTTACCCAGGCGGAATCTATGAAACAAATTTCCAGAAAATGCAACAGCGTTTTCCAGGTCGTGCGTTGGAAAAAGCGGTCAAGGGCATGCTACCTAAGGGTCCGCTCGGCTACGCAATGATCAAGAAGCTTAAAGTGTACGCAGATGGTTCCCATCCGCACACCGCGCAGCAACCTAAAGTACTTGAACTCTAAGGAATAAATAGACATGATCGGTAACTACAATTGCGGAACCGGCCGTCGCAAGAGTGCAGTGGCTCGCGTTTTCATCAAGTCCGGCTCGGGCCAGATCGTCGTCAACGGCAAGCCAGCGAATGAATACTTTTCGCGCGAAACCGGTTTGATGGTGATCCGTCAACCACTGGAACTGACCAACCATGTCGAAACTTTCGACATCAAGGTAAACGTTAAAGGCGGTGGCGAATCCGGCCAGGCTGGTGCTGTTCGCCACGGTATCACTCGTGCTTTGATCGACTACGATGTGACGTTGAAAGCGGAGCTGTCCAAAGCCTGTTTCGTAACACGTGATGCACGTGAAGTTGAGCGTAAAAAAGTTGGTCTGCACAAGGCGCGTCGCGCAAAACAATTCTCAAAACGCTAATCTACGCTTTCAGAATATCGAAAAGCTGCCAGGTTCGCGCCTGGCAGCTTTTTTATTTTCTCTTAAGGTTTGTATTAAAAAATGGCACTCTGCCTGCCGTCGCAATACTTGTCGTTGATGATTGTTTCTTTTTTTGGGGGTGGTAATGTGGAGCTGACCGAACAATTCATAGGTTGATAAAATAGTGCACTCGCAACTGTCGCTTGCCCGGTTCGCTTGGTGCGAAAAGCGTGCACAGCGGATGCAAAGCTGGTGTACGATTTTCGCTAGCGGTTTTAATAAGAAGGTACGAAATAAGTGTGCGGCAAGCGCCGTTCGATGTAAGAGAAAATGATGATAAAAGTCGGGATTGTAGGTGGTACGGGTTATACCGGGGTCGAGTTGTTACGCTTGCTGGCAACTCATCCTGATGTACAACTGAAAGCGATTACATCGCGCAAGGAAGATAGCATGCCGGTGGCAGAAATGTATCCATCGTTACGCGGACGCGTTTCGCTGGCATTTTCCGCTCCTGAAAAGGCGTGCCTGACCGATTGCGACGTCGTATTTTTTGCTACGCCGCATGGCGTCGCTATGACGCAAACGCCAGAGCTGCTGGAAGCCGGCGTCAAGGTGATCGATCTCGCCGCCGATTTCCGTTTGCAGGATACGGCGGTATTCGAAAAATGGTACAAGCTGGCGCACCGTTGCCCGGAATTGCTGAAGGAAGCCGTGTATGGTTTGCCGGAGCTGAATCGCGAAGCCATCAAGGGCGCGCGCATCATCGGTAACCCTGGTTGCTATCCAACTACCATGCAATTAGGCCTGGCGCCGCTGCTGAAGGCCGATGTGGTAGATGCTTCGCATCTGATCGCCGATTGCAAATCCGGCATCTCCGGCGCTGGTCGCAAGGCCGAAGTCGCCATGCTGTTTTCCGAAGTCAGCGACAATTTCAGGGCATATGACGTGTCCGGTCACCGACATTCTCCGGAAACGCTGGAGCAACTATTTAAGCTGACCAACAAGAAAGTCGGGCTCTTGTTTACTCCGCATTTGGTGCCGATGATTCGCGGCATGCATTCGACCATTTATGCGCGCCTGAGTAAGGATATCGACAATTCCGCGCTTCAGGCGCTGTTTGTAGATGCTTACAAGAATGAACCGTTTGTCGACGTCATGCCATTCGGTTCGCATCCGGAAACCCGTTCCACGCGTAGCTCGAACATGCTGCATATTGCGCTACATCGGCCAGATAGTGGCGATACCGTAGTGGTGCTGGTAGTGCAGGATAATTTGGTCAAGGGTTCGGCCGGTCAGGCGGTGCAATGCATGAACCTGATGTTCGGTGTGGAAGAAACCACGGGCCTGATGCACGTGCCGGTACTGCCATGATGCTCACGGCCGGGCCGTCGCCTGTGGATTTCGCTAAGCGACGGGTCCTGCCGCGATGAAATACAAGTTGTGGGTTCGGCGCATGTCGATTTCAGCGCCGAAAGTGATTTTCAAAAGCTATCTGCCGTGGCTGTTGAAGGCAATTTTTGTGGTACTGGCGGTTGACTTCGGCGGTGCGCTGGCAATGTCGATCTATGATCTCTGGCGCGATTCTGCCGGCCATAAACCATCGGTAAGCATGCGGCAACTGGCAGAATCAAATATCAAGATTAACGCCCTGACCGCCGAATGGGACCTCTTCTCGACGACCGTCAATGCGACGGAAAGTTAGTTGAATATCGAGAAGGCGACGCAGGAACAATTAAGCTAACAGATAAGAATACTGGAAGGGGAAATGCCAAACTGAAGGAAGATCTGACGTTTTTCGAGGTCTTGTTGCCGAACGCAACTGGCAACCCATGCATCACGATTCAGCGTCTGGCCGCCGAACTGCCGACGCCGATGCAACTGCGTTATCGGATGCTGATCATTCAGTGTGGCAAGAGCAGTGGCGATTTTGTAGGTGGAATGGAAGCAATAGTGACGGCAATGGTAGCAGAAAAAAAATGCTGTTTTGACTCCCTTCCAGGCGAGTGCTACGACGGCAGACAAGGCGGCTTATAGCTTGGATTTTAAGTATTACCAGCGGGTGTCGAGGTGATCCTGCCTTTGCCGGAAGGCGCTGTCGTCAAGGTAATTTAGGTCAATGTTCTTGAAAAAGGACGGACGCGCGGCGCAGCAAACCACAAATTTATAAAGGAAGCAGCATGTTCAACCGCAAAACAAACAGCACGATTGAGAGCCTGATCGATTCATCGACCAGCATCTAGGGCGATGTTTATTTCACAGGCGGCCTTCGTATCGACGGCCATGTCAAGGGCAATGTGGTGGCCGATGCCAGCCAAGCCAGTGTTCTAGTCATCTCCGATAGTGCCAAAGGCGAGGAAGGGAAGTGCGGGTAGCGCATCTGGTGGTCAATGGTGAGATCGCCGGCAACGTTCTTTCATCCGAACTGCTCGAATTGCAGCTCAATGCCCAGCATAACTAGAGACGCCAATTACAAGGCGCTGAAAATGTATAGCGGCGCGCTGGTGATCAGCAAACTGCCCCATGAATAAAGTGCGACTGAACCGGTGTTGATGCTTGTCATGTCGCAAGCTAACTGACTATTACCTTAAAACCGCCATTTCGGCGTTATGCTGCATGATTCTAGCCAAGCGTCTATAATTCAGTATTGTATGTATATCCGCAGGAGTCAAAAATGAATGCTGTCGCAGAAATCCAAGATGTCGTTGCATCCCCTATGGTCTTTACCGATAGCGCCGCCTCGAAAGTTGCGCAGCTGATCGAAGAAGAGGGTAATCCTGACCTCAAATTGCGCGTTTTTGTGCAGGGTGGTGGTTGTTCCGGCTTCCAGTACGGTTTTACTTTTGATGAAATTGTCAACGAAGACGATACTACAATGAGTAAGGACGGCGTGCAATTGCTGATCGATTCCATGAGCTACCAGTATCTGGTCGGTGCTGAAATCGACTATAAGGACGACCTGGAAGGAGCGCAGTTCGTGATCAAGAACCCGAACGCTACGACTACCTGCGGCTGCGGTTCTTCGTTCTCGGCCTAATTTTTAAAGCCCGTTTAAAAAACGCCGGAGAGAAATCATTGGGCGTTTTTTATTTAAAGTTGCTTCCGGTAGGCTGCCGGTATACAGCGCTGTCAGGATTCGCCAATCGCGTGCTCCGTCACCAGCGGTAGGTTGTCCGGCAAGCGCTGATTCAAGCGAAGGGCTAGCCAGGAAAATGCGATTGTCTTGACGCGGTTCGGCATAATTCCTACCTTTTCGGTTGATTGCACGTTCGCTTCCAAGCCATGTCTCTGAATCAATGTTTGCGCTCACTACAGCATCAGGTATGGATTATAAGCTTCGCCGCCGCAGACATATACTGTTGTTATATCAACCGCGTGGCGCGCTATTGTGTCGGTGATGGTGCTGGCAGTCAGTACGGCCAGTGTTGCTTGCACATCGGCATGCAAAATCCGATGGAAACTCTGCAAATGGTGTTCCAGCCATCTGGCCTGGAACAGATCGAGGCCAGTGTTTTTGGGTGGCGGCGCAGAAAAATATTCTTCCATATTCTTCCTTACGGGGCGCGTCGAGTAGTGCCTGCGATACTTGACCACTGGCCGCTCGCATCATGATATAAAAGCC
>DCSW01000025.1:4422-12085 GCA_002325825.1 Collimonas sp. UBA1456 | reverse complement strand
CCCTAAATCGCGACTTCTTCATGCCAATCCCCCCCCTATCGTTTAATAATGCCAAACAACAGAAAATTACACATCCAAAGTGTCTTGATTTAGGGGAAGACTACAGCTTGACCAAATTATTAAATGGCGAGGACAGGCGATGACGATCTGCTGTGACAACGGACCCGAATACATCAGTTTGACAATGGATGCGTGGGCAGAAAAGAGTGGCACCAAGATCAGATTTATTCAACCCGGACAGACGTAACAAAATGCTTATATCGAGTGTGACAACAGAACGGTTCGCTATGAATGGCTGCTACATTACTTTTTCAAATCTTTTTCAAATCCGTCAATGAGGTTCAGGAATTTACGACGAAAATGGCTCTGGACTGACAATCACGAAATTACAAAAGCCCGAACATGGAGCTCGGCGGCATTACCCTGAAGCAGAAATTAGCCTTTGCGGCTTAGCTCCTATTTTTTAACTTTGCTAAAAAATTGGGATTATCTGACTTTCAAGTCCAAAATATGAGGGGGGACTACTTAATCAATATGTACCGATTGTAGCATTTTTCAATATCCTTTTGGATTATTTTCTCTGGTTCGAGCCATCCATATGAAGCAACAAATTCGCCGCTATTTTCCGATACAAAAACGAGAAAAGATCATCCCCAGCAAATCATCCGGCGTAAATGCACCGGTGATACGGTTGAGCCGATCTTGTGCCAGCCGCAATTCTTCCGCAAACAAATCCAGTGACTGATCTTTGATGTGGTTGTCGAGCTCGATTATGTTGAGATGATCACGCGCGGCTTTGAGGGCGATCAAGTGGCGTTCGCGGGCCAGGTAGCGTGATTCGCCAGTTTGTTGCCAGCCGGCGATGCGCAGCAGCTCGGCGCGCAGCAGATCGATGCCGAGGTGGTCGGTGGCCGATAGATAGATATGGGTGGCGTCGTTCATCACACTGACCATGGGCTTGTGGCCGGACTGGTCGATCTTGTTCCAGATGCGGATTACTGGGGCGCTGGTCGGGAAACGGGCGACGATTTTTTCGTCGACCAGTGCTGGGCCGTGATTGGCGTCGAGCATGTGTAGGATGACGTCGGCCTTGGCGACGGCGGCCCAGGTGCGTTCGATACCGATCCGTTCGGCTTCGTCGCTGGCGCCTTCGGCATCGCGGATGCCGGCGGTATCGATGATGTTGAGCGGGATGCCTTCTAGTTGGATCGTCTCCGTCACTTTATCGCGCGTTGTGCCGGCGATCGGCGTGACGATAGCGACATCTGTACCGGCCAGGACGTTTAGTATCGACGATTTGCCGACATTCGGTTTGCCAACTAGCACAATATTGAGACCATCACGCAACAATGCTCCTTGAGCGGCTTGGCTGAATACGTTGTCGAGCGTGCTGCGGATGTTGGCAAGTTGACCGCGGGCGTCGGATTTTTCGAGGAAATCAATTTCTTCTTCCGGGAAATCGAGCGTCGCTTCGACCAACATGCGCAAGTTGGTAACTTGCTCGACCAGCGCGTGGATCACCTTGGAAAACGCGCCTGACAGTGATTCGGAAGCCGCTTTTGCGGCCGCCTCGGTGGAGGCCTCGATCAGGTCGACAACTGCCTCAGCCTGTGCTAGATCGAGCTTGTCGTTGATGAACGCGCGCTGTGTGAACTCACCCGGCTGCGCTATGCGTAGGCCGATCTCCTGCCCGGCTGTCAGGCAGCGGCTCAACAGCATTTGCAGTACCACCGGTCCGCCATGTCCTTGTAGTTCCAGCACGTTCTCGCCGGTGTACGAATGCGGCGCCTTGAAATAGATCGCGAGGCCTTGGTCGATGACGCTACCGTCGGCGTTTTTAAATGGCAGATAGGTGGCGTGGCGCGGCGTCAGCTTAGTTTCAGCGATGCCGCACACCGCTTCAATCAAAGTGCCAAGATGTTTGCCGGAGATGCGTACTACGCCGATGCCGCCGCGTCCGGAAGCGGTGGCGATGGCGGCAATTGGAGAAGAATCGAAAGACATGAAATTATTCTACGAATGTTATTGAAAAATGGAAACAGCACTGAGTAACAGTCAACAAAAAAGCTCGTGAATTGTTGATTCACGGGCTTTTTTACGATAGGCTGAACTATCCGGTTTTAGTCCTGGACATCACTCATCTTGCGAGTGATCACCCATTGCTGGCCAATCGACAGAATGTTGTTGGTGACCCAGTACAAAACCAGACCGGACGGGAAAAAGAAGAATATTACCGAGAAAATCAGCGGCATGAACATCATCACCTTGGCTTGCATTGGGTCTGGCGGTGTCGGATTCAATTTGGTCTGTATAAACATTGAAATCGCCATCACGATTGGCAGGATATAGAACGGATCCGGTGCTGCTAGATCGTGAATCCAGCCGAGCCACGATGCGTTACGAAATTCGACGCTGGCTAGCAATACCGAGTACAGCGACAAGAATACCGGGATCTGAATCAAGATCGGCAGACAGCCGCCGAGCGGGTTGATCTTCTCGGTCTTGTACAGCTCCATCATCGCCTGGTTCATCTTTTTCGGTTCGGACTTGTAACGCTCGCGGATCGAAGTCATCTTCGGCGTCACCAGCTTCATCTTGGCCATGCTGCGATAGCTCGCTGCCGACAATGGGAAGAACGCCAGCTTGATCAGAATCGTTAAGCAGATGATGGTCCAGCCCCAGTTGCCCAGTGCTTTGTAGATTTGCGTCATCAGCCAGAAAATCGGCTCGGCGATGATTTTCTGCCAGCCATAATCCTTGACCAAGGTCAGGCCTGGCGAGAGTTTTTCCAGGACTGCGGTTTCTTCCGGACCGGAGAACAGGCGTGCATCCATTGTGGTGCTGGCACCCGGCGCAATCGTGCCCAGCGGCAGAATATTGCCCACCGCATACAGGTTGGTGGCCAGTTTCTTAGTGAAGATTTCGCGCGGCGCCTTATCTTGTGGGATAAACGCCGAGACAAAATAATGCTGCATCAGCGCAAACCAACCATTATCAGCCTTGAATGCGTGCTCGGCATTACCCTTTTCGATGTTCTCGAAGGTAAATTTCTGGAACTTGTCGGCTTCGGTATAAATCGATACGCCGGTAAATGTATGCACGAAACGTTGTTCGCCAGCTGGCGCATTGCCGTCACGCACTAATTGCAGGTACAACGAAGGCGAGATTGGCGCACCAGTATCGTTGGTCACGGTGTGCTTGACGTCTATCGTATAGTCACCGCGCGTGAAGGTGAACGTCTTGGTCAGCTTGACGCCCCCTTCGGTCGATTCCAGCACCAGTTGCACATGGTTGCCATTTTCTAGCGTGCGCTGGCCAGGCAATGCCGTGAACGGCGACTTATGGTTAGGGAATGGACCGCCGATCAGGCCGGTTTCAGCTAGATAGGTGCGGGTTGAGCTGGAATCGAACAGTACCAGGTTTTTGGTCGGGTCGACCGTATCCTTTTGCGTCAGCAATTCCAGGCGTTTCAGTTCGCCGCCTATGGTGTCGATGTCGGCTTTGACGACGTTGGTAGTGATGGTGATGATTTCGCCTTTGGCGCCGACAGCTGACACGGCATTTGCGCCGACGGCTGTTGCTGAAACTTGCGGCATGTCGGTGTCGATGCTGGCGTCTACGTTTGCAGGACCTGCGTCAACAGAAACTGTATGGTTGGTGCTAGAAAAGAATAGCGACGGTTGGCCGTTATGGAGCTGCCATTTGTCCCAAAGGAACAATAGAGAAACCGAAAATACAACCCACAGAACGGTACGTTTTATATCCATAAGAGTATTTATTTATAATTTAGGAATGGCTGCAATAGCACGATCGGGGGGCGATGCGGAAGTAATTGCAAAGGTGGGTGTGGATAACTGCGATGACTGATGCGGCGGCACAGGATCAACGCCACCGGCATGCCAGGGATGGCATTTGCACAGACGACGACCAGCCAGCATACTGCCCTTGAGGGCGCCATACGTGCGGATTGCTTCGGTTGCGTAATCGGAACAGCTTGGATAAAGACGGCAATTCTGTCCTAGAAACGGGCTGATGCCAATTTTATAGAGTCGCAATAAGAACAGTAGAGTCATTTTCATGACAGCTTTTCTCCCTTTTTCATCCGGCACCGCTTCAGTTCGTATTGGCAATTGGCAGTGATAGTCTGACTGCAGCCGATTGTCATTGCCGCTGTGAGATGAACGAAGCATACTGACCGATACCAGTCCAAATTACGCACCGGCGGGCAGACGTTGCGACGAGAACAGCTGCGTCAACTCGTTGCGCAGCTCCTGCTTCAAGCGCGTGGTGGTAGCCGGGCCTGCCCTGATGTTTACCGGTTTCGATAAACGCACAATGCAGTCGATTGGCGGCAATGGTGTTATACGGAAAAACTCACGCGTAACCCGTTTCACCGTGTTACGCGTAACAGCGCGCGGCGCTAGCCGTTTTGCCGCCACCACGCCAAGACGGGCATGCGACAATGCGTTACGTCGGGTGTACAAAACGAAGTGCGCAGTTCTGTAGATGGGGCGCATCGTTAAAACGGATGAAAATTTATCCGTTTTAACGATGCGCCGTTCACGTGAGAAATTTTTGGCGCAGTTCTGCGAACGGCAGTCTGTATTTTGTGTCACACAAGCAACGCTATTTGCATCCCGCTTGAGATTAAACCGCTAGACGCCTGCGGCCTTTAGCGCGGCGTGCATTCAGCACAGCTCGGCCACTGCGGGTTGCCATACGCGCGCGGAAACCGTGAGTACGCTTACGGCGCACGACGGAAGGTTGGTAAGTACGTTTCATGTTGGTCTCGCTAATCAGCAAAAATAAATCGGATCATCACACCCAGAGCACCGGGTTTCTACTCTTTCTCTACCTGGCTGCCACGCCATCCAAACAACGGATTCGTGATAACCACAGATTTCAATCAACGTGCAAACTGGAATTTTAGCGGACAGTTAAACTTGTATTTTAACGTATTTTATGCCTTCTTGTCAATTACTCGGTGGTCTTCTACGCCAAGACGTTTTACTTTGTCCGCATGCATAAATGGCTGCGCCTGTGGATAACTTGCATCGGCAAGGGTAGAATAGTGGCATATGTGTGGCACGCTCGCCAGTTTATATACTGCACAGTAGCGAATATTCACTACTAAAACCGCGTGCAATAAAAAACCAAGCTATGGCGTAAAGAACCTCATCCCGCACACTTTCATTTAGAACGATTCATGGAAAATTTCTGGCAGAGTTGCTCTACCCAGTTGGAGCAGGAGTTGACGTCTCAGCAATTTAGCGCGTGGATAAAACCACTGGTGCCACTCGATTACGAAGACGGACGCCTGCGCATCGCTGCGCCGAATCGCTTCAAGCTGGACTGGGTCAGAACGCAGTTCGGCAGCCGCATCACCACACTCGCGCACCAATATTGGGAAGCGCCGATCGAGGTGGTGTTTGTGCTCGATCCGCGTAAATCCGCATCGGTCTCCATTATGCCGGTCGCCGCTGTAAATCATAGCGAGCAATCGGGCGCGCAATCGTCGTCGGCTGCCGGCGGCAGTTATAGCAACAGCAACTTCGATCGCTTGCCGGAAGTGCAGACTGAAAACAGCATCGTCAGCGCTCGCCGCGACCAGTCGCGTATCAATACCGCGCTCAGTTTCGACAGCTTCGTCACCGGTAAGGCTAACCAATTGGCCCGTGCGGCAGCGATCCAGGTGGCCAATAATCCTGGCATTTCGTACAACCCGTTGTTCCTGTATGGCGGTGTCGGCCTCGGTAAAACCCACTTGATCCACGCCATCGGCAACCAGCTGCTGGCTGACAATCCGAACTCGAAGATTCGCTACATCCATGCAGAGCAGTACGTTCGCGACGTAGTGACTGCTTATCAACGCAAGGGTTTCGACGATTTTAAGCGTTATTACCATTCGCTCGATCTGTTGCTGATTGACGACATCCAGTTCTTCGGCGGCAAGAGTCGGACGCAGGAAGAATTCTTTTACGCGTTCGAGGCATTAATCGCCGAAAAGAAACAAATTATCATCACCAGCGATACCTATCCGAAAGAAATCACCGGCATGGATGATCGCCTGATTTCACGTTTTGATTCCGGCCTGACGGTGGCGATTGAACCGCCGGAACTGGAAATGCGGGTAGCAATTTTGCTTAAAAAAGCGGCATCTGAGGGCGTTACTTTCTCCGATGATGTTGCGTTTTTTGTTGCTAAACATTTACGTTCTAACGTCCGCGAGCTTGAGGGCGCGTTGCGAAAAATCCTGGCTTACTCTCGTTTCCACGGCAAAGACATCAGCATCGATGTTGTCAAGGATGCACTGAAAGATTTGCTGTCGGTGCAGAACCGTCAGATCTCGGTCGATAACATCCAAAAAACCGTAGCTGACTTTTTCAATATAAAAGTTGCCGATATGTACTCGAAAAAGCGGCCGGCGAATATCGCCAGGCCACGTCAAATCGCCATGTACCTGGCCAAGGAATTGACCCAGAAAAGTTTGCCGGAAATCGGCGAATTGTTCGGCGGCCGCGATCACACCACGGTACTGTATGCGGTCCGCAAGATCGCCGCCGATCGCACCAAGAATCCGGAATGCAACCACCAGTTGCACGTCCTGGAACAAACCCTGAAGGGTTAATTTTCGAGATCGCGAATTTGTCTTCTGGCCTGTGGATACGTTTTTGCCTAACAATTTTTAAGGCAGCCGTTAAGTGCGGTCTTTTTGTCGCTTTTGTGAAATCTGGGAAAACTGGAATGACAAAAAAAGCGCGAAAACAAACGCAGATTTAGGATGCGTTGTGAGTTGTAACGGCCCGACTTCAGTTACATTTATAAGCTACGGAAAAGTACTAGGCGCGTCGTAAGAACTAATGGATGATGCATTCAAGTAAGCCACAATATTTATATTTTAAATAATAAGGATATAGCTATGCAATTGGTCAAAACCAACCGAGATACACTTCTCCGGCCACTGCAGATCGTGAACGGTATTGTCGAGCGTCGGCACACACTGCCGATTCTGGCCAATATCCTCATTCGCAAAGAAGGCGAAAAGGTCTCGTTCCTGTCTACCGACATCGAAGTACAAATCACCACCAACGCCAAGGTCGGCAGCGGCGGTGACGCGGCTGCTACGACGGTCGCGGCACGTAAGCTGTTGGATATTCTGCGCGCGTTGCCGGATACCAGTGATGTCTCGCTGACTCTCAGCAACAAGCGCATGACTGTGCAATCCGGAAAGTCCCATTTTACGCTGCAAACACTGGCAGCCGAAGGGTTCCCGATAGTCGCCCAGGCGGATCACTATAACGCCACCGTGGCGCTGCCGCAAAAGACCCTGAAGCACCTGTTCAACATGGTCCATTTCTCGATGGCCCAGCAAGACATCCGCTATTACCTGAACGGCCTGCTGCTGGTCCTCGATGGCAAGAACGTGATCGCAGTCGCCACTGACGGCCACCGCCTGGCGTTTTACCAAGTCGCCATCGAGCAGGAGTTCGCGCGACAGGAAGTCATCATCCCGCGCAAGACCATCATCGAATTGCAGCGTCTGCTGGAAGAGACGGACGAGCCGGTTCAACTAGAAATCGCCAACAATCAGATCAAGCTGTCGTTCGCCGATATCGAATTGATTTCCAAGCTGGTTGAAGGCAAGTTCCCCGACTACAACCGC
>DCSW01000025.1:0-4381 GCA_002325825.1 Collimonas sp. UBA1456 | reverse complement strand
AGCGACAAGTTCAAGGGCGTGCGCTGGGTAGTGACACCAGGCAGCCTGAAAATCAGCTCCACCAATGCGGATCAGGAAGAAGCGATCGAAGAACTCGTAATTGATTACGGCGGTGATAGTGTCGACATCGGTTTCAACGTCACTTATCTGCTCGACGTACTCAACAACCTGAAGGATGATAACGTCAACATCGCTCTCGGCNNNTGTAGTCATGCCAATGCGTATCTAGCCAAGCGCGCTGCCGTTTATCAAGACTCGGGGTGGAGGAGGCTGTCATTCCCGCGCACGCGGGGATCCATGTTACGGATCAGGCAATCGGCAAGAAGATGGATTCCCGGGTATGAGGGAATGACAGGGGTGCCCAGACGGCGGGAGCATCAAGTCTTAGCCGTAGGGTGGGTAAGCTTTTCTGCCCACGCACTCCATCCCCCAGCGTTGCTTGCAAAAACAGCATCAGCCCCCAATATATATAGCCCCGAAGTAAGCTTTTCAGAAGGTAGCCATGTCATCAGCCCCAGATAATACAAATCAGCCGCAACCTAATATATACGGAGCGTCCTCGATCCAAATTCTCGAAGGCCTGGAAGCGGTGCGCAAGCGCCCCGGGATGTACATCGGCGATACCTCTGACGGCACCGGCTTGCATCATCTGGTGTTCGAAGTCCTGGACAATTCCATCGATGAATCGCTGGCCGGCCACTGTACCAAAATCCACGTCACCATCCACTCGGACAACTCGATCTCGATTACCGACAATGGCCGTGGCGTGCCGACCGGTATCAAGTACGACGACAAACACGATCCAAAGCGCAGTGCAGCCGAAATCGTCATGACCGAGCTGCACGCCGGCGGCANNGCACGGCGTGGGCGTGAGCTGCGTGAACGCGCTCTCCAAAATGCTGCGCCTGATCATCCGCCGCGACGGCAAGGTGCATTACATGGAATTCGTCCGTGGCGTGCCGCAAAACCGTGCAACTGAAATGCAGGACGGCGTGCTGGTCTCCCCGATCAAAGTTATCGGCGATACCGACAAACGTGGTACCAGAGTGCACTTCTGGGCCGACGAAGAAATCTTCACGCACGTTGAATTTCACTACGAAATCCTGGCAAAGCGCATCCGTGAACTGTCCTTTCTCAACAACGGTGTGCATATCAAGCTTAGCGACCAACGCACTGGTAACGAAGAAAGCTTCGCATTCGAAGGCGGCACCCGTGGTTTCGTTGAATATATCAACAAAGCCAAGAGCGTCCTGCACCCAATGATTTTCCAGGCCAATGGTGAAAAAGATGGTGTCAGCGTCGACGTCTCCATGCAATGGAGCGACGCCTACAATGAACATGTGCTGTGCTTCACCAACAATATCCCGCAACGTGACGGCGGCACCCACCTGACAGGCCTGCGCGCCGGGATGACCCGCATCCTCAACAAGTACATCGAAGAACACGATTTCGCCAAGAAAGCCAAGGTAGAAACCAGCGGTGACGACATGCGCGAAGGCCTGACCTGCGTGTTGTCCGTGAAAGTGCCGGAGCCGAAGTTCAGCTCGCAAACCAAAGACAAGCTGGTTTCCAGCGAAGTACGTTTGCCGGTTGAAGAAATCGTCGCCAAAACACTTAACGATTATTTGCAAGAACACCCGAACGACGCCAAGATCATCTGCGGCAAGATCGTCGAAGCCGCTCGTGCGCGCGACGCTGCCCGCAAAGCGCGCGAACTGACGCGTCGCAAAGGAGTGATGGACGGCCTCGGCTTGTCGTCGAAACTGGCCGATTGCCAGGAAAAAGATCCAGCCCTATGCGAACTCTACATCGTCGAGGGTGACTCAGCGGGCGGTTCCGCCAAGCAGGGCCGCGACCGTAAATTCCAGGCGATTCTGCCGTTGCGCGGTAAAGTGCTCAACGTCGAAAAAGCCCGTTTCGAAAAAATGCTATCGTCGGAACAGATCACCACCCTAATCGCTACTCTCGGCACCAATATCGGCGCCGATGAATTCAACGCCGACAAGCTGCGCTACCACCGTATTATCATCATGACCGATGCAGACGTCGACGGTGCCCACATTCGCACCCTGTTGCTGACCCTTTTCTATCGCCATATGCCGCAACTGGTCGAACGCGGCCACATCTNNCCGCCGCTGTACAAGGTCAAGCACGGCAAGGACGAACGCTACCTGAGGGACGACGCCGAAGAAGTATCCTACATGATGCACGTCGCCCTCAACGAGGCTGCCCTAGTACCCCGAGAAGGCACCATGCCGATCAGCGGCCCAGCCCTGGCAGAGTTGGTACGTCAGTACAATAGAGCCAACTCCATAATCACGCGCTTGACGCGAGTGATTGATGGCGCCGCCCTCACCTCTATCATGACCGGCGTCACGCTCAAGCTGGACACGCTGGCGGATGCAGAAGCATCAGCCAAGGTACTCGAAGAATCGATCAATGAGCCATCGGTAGAAGTCGTCGTCAGACCCCATGAGCTCTCCGACAAACACGTGCTACGAATCAATCGCCACCACCACGGTAACATCAAAGCCACCAGCATCGATAGCGACTTCGTCGCCAGCCCGGATTACACCGTCTTGGTCAGCGCCGCCGCAATCTTTAAGGGCCTGATTGGTCCAGGCGCAGTCATCCAGCGCGGCACCGGCGAAAAAGTCAAAGAGTCGGACATCACCGACTTCCATCAAGCCATGGCCTGGCTGCGGGACGAAGCCGAACGCGGCGTCAGCAAGCAGCGCTATAAAGGTCTTGGAGAAATGAACCCATCGCAACTGTGGGAAACCACAATGGATCCGACTGTGCGCCGATTGTTGAAGGTGCAGATTGAGGATGCGATTGCTGCGGATCACATCTTTATGACGCTGATGGGGGATGATGTGGAGCCTCGACGGGCGTTTATTGAGTTGAATGCGCTACAGGCGGGGAATATCGATGTTTGATTTCTAGGTTCTTAAACGAATTTTAACTCAATTTTTGAGTATTTAGTGTCGCCCGGACTTGGGCCATTTTTAGTAATGCGGGAATTTCTCTCAACGCATATTTGTTTCTGAGCCTTGAGTGCAAGGCGGAAGGCCAGAATGAGAATTATTGATGAAACTACAGTGATACTGAGGTGGAGGGCCCAAATCGTACTCTGAATACGTGGTGGATGGGATGCCTTGAAACGAATTGAGGTATCTGCGCTTGCGTGTCATCTCAATTTACGTAAGTAGTTGATCTTACTAGATATAGATGAAGGTTTTTTGGCAAAACTCATCGGGAAAGGTTATCCGCCGCCAAATCGTTGGTTTTGCTGGTGCACCAGCAACATAAAAAATCAAGCCTTCGCGTCGCACAATCGATAGCATCGTCGCAACCCATGGAGATGTAATTTTCTTGCTCGGATCACGAGCTGATGAGAGTGCAAATCGAGCATGGTCTATTCAGTCATTTACAAATAATGAGCCCAGACTGAATCCACGCCACGAGATTCCAAATGCCATGGTATTTAAGCCAATAGTTTCTTCGCCAGTAGACGAAGTTTGGAAGTATCTTGCGTCGCATCTTCCAGCGTGGGGTGGTAGTCACGAGAAAATGATTCAACTTTATCGGCAGGCGAATGGGGGGTGAATGTCCTATTATCCTTAATTTAAATACACCATCATGCGGTGAAAGTCGGTTTAGATGCTGGACATATACTGTCGTAAAGTAAGACAGGTCGATGGAAGGATTTATTGCAACCGACGAAGAATGGATGAGACTATTTCATACTTTTCGAATACAGCTAATTAAATATCGAGATGAGCCCGGTATGAAAAGCCTTGTCCCTCGTGACGGAAATCCTGGGATAGGCCTATTTATGTCAGAAAGGCGCAAGAGATTACTTCGTGAGTTGTTATAAAATGAGAAAATCATAGGGTAATCCCCAATTTTTAAGAAAAATTAAAAGAGAGACTAAGTCGCAAGGGCCAATTTCTGCTTCGGGGTAATGCCACTGAGCGGCCCCGTTCGGACGTTTGTGATTGTCAGTACAGAGCCATTTTGTCTCTAGTTTCTAGGCCTCATCGACGAATTCGAACAGGTAATGTACTAGCCAGTCATAGCGAACCGTTCTGTTGTAACGTTCGATATAAGAATTTTGTTACGTCACTCCGGGTTAAATAAAATTGATCTGGATGCTACGCTTTTCTGCCCACGCGGCCAGTGTCGAACTGATGTATTCGGGATCGCTGTCACAGCAGACCGTCATCGGCTTTCTTCCCACCATTCGATAAGCAGATCTCGCTGATCGCGAAAATCGTGCATGCGCTGTTGATGCTGATTCTATACGCTCGGACTGCCGCTTGTTCCATCTCACGTCGGTGAGATTGTAGTCCCACCCGTCAAGTAGTCAGTAAGAATG
>DCSW01000003.1 GCA_002325825.1 Collimonas sp. UBA1456 | reverse complement strand
CTCAATACCAGGCTGCAATTAGTCGATTTTCTCTTTCTTCGCCTTAATATTGTATTGGAAAGGCGTTGAAAAGATTTCGAACAGAATCTTAGATGTAACGGACTGCCAGAATTTCATATTCTCGAATGCCGGATGGCGCCTGCACATCCACCACGTCACCTGCCGCCTTGCCGATCAGCGCGCGAGCGATTGGCGAAGTCACAGAAACCTTGGATAGCTTGATATCGGCTTCATCAGTACCGACGATTTGATACGTGACTTTGTCGCCAGATTTCAGATCTTCCAGATCGACCGTCGAGGCGAACACCACACGGCCATCCGCATCCAGCGTTGCCGGATCAATAATCTGCGCGGCACCTAGCTTCCCTTCCAGATAGGCAATCCGGCCTTCGACAAAACCTTGCCGCTCTTTCGCTGCATCATAATCCGCATTTTCAGAAAGATCACCATGCGCACGCGCTTCCGTGATGGCATTAATAACGGCTTGACGCTCTTTTGTCTTCAAATGATGCAGTTCATCTTTCAACAATTGTGCGCCGTGCTTGGTAAGAGGTACTGAACTCATAGGAATGATATTCAACAAAAAAATCGATAGGGTTTATCGCGCACGCGACAAAAGGTCGGGGAGGTCAAGATCGCACCAAAAACAGGATGCACTGCTGACCTCCAACAGAGACTTCTATGGCTGAATTGTACCTTCGGCGGCTTCCGGACATGAATACAGTCCTAAAGCAATTTGGGATGGACCTAGGCATATCCAAAATTAGGCCTAGTGTAATGTTTTATGCAGACCTTGTAAATCATAGACATGCAATTCGTCAAGATGACGCATACCTTCGACCGCCGCTTCGGCACCGGCAATCGTGGTGTAGATCGTGGCATGCGCTGCCATGGCAGACGTTCGAATTGCGCGGGAATCGACAATAGCGCTGCGCTTTTCCTCAACCGTGTTGATCACCAATGAAATCTCATTGTTCTTGATCATGTCGACCACGTGTGGACGTCCTTCGACCACCTTGTTGACGGTTTCCACAGACACACCGGCAGCACCGATCGCTGCTGCAGTACCCTTGGTCGCCACCACCGTAAAACCTAGCGCCACCAGGTCCTTGGCAACCTGTGCCGTACGCGGTTTGTCGCTGCCCTTAACGCTGAGGAACACCTTGCCAGACTTCGGTAACTTGATGCCGGCACCCAACTGCGACTTGACGAATGCTTCGCCGAACGTCTTACCAACACCCATCACTTCGCCGGTCGATTTCATTTCAGGTCCGAGAATCGTATCGATCCCTGGAAATTTGACGAATGGGAAGACCGCTTCCTTGACGCTGAAGTATTTCGGCACAACCTCACACTTGATTCCTTGACTGTCTAGCGACTGGCCGACCATGCAGCGCGCCGCAATCTTCGCCAGTTGCAAACCAGTCGCTTTGGACACGAATGGTACAGTACGCGAGGCGCGCGGATTGACCTCCAGCACGAACACCACATCCTGGCCATCGATCTGCTGAATCGCGAACTGTACGTTCATCAGGCCAACTACGTTCAAGCCTTTGGCCATCAGTGCGGTCTGTCGTTTGATCTCCTTGATTGTGGCATGCGCCAGCGAATACGGCGGCAGCGAGCAAGCCGAGTCGCCGGAGTGTACCCCGGCCTGCTCGATATGCTCCATCACGCCGCCGATGAAGGTGCGTTCACCGTCAGAGAGGCAGTCAACATCCACCTCGATAGCGTCGTTCAGGAAGCGATCTAGCAACACCGGAGAATCGTGCGACACCTTGACTGCTTCGCGCATATAGCGCTCAAGGTCGCGTTGCTCATGGACGATTTCCATCGCGCGGCCGCCCAGCACATATGAAGGACGTACCACCAACGGATAGCCGATTTCCTGTGCCAGGCGCAACGCATTTTCTTCCGTGCGCGCAGTGCGGTTAGGTGGTTGGCGCAGATTCAAATCGTGCAGCAGATTCTGGAAACGCTCGCGGTCTTCAGCGGCATCGATCATATCCGGCGAAGTGCCGACGATCGGAACGCCGTTGGCTTCCAGATCTAGCGCCAGCTTCAAAGGTGTCTGACCGCCGTACTGCACGATCACGCCGTATGGCTTTTCCTTGTCGACGATTTCCAGTACGTCTTCCAGTGTCACCGGTTCGAAATACAAGCGATCGGAAGTATCGTAGTCGGTCGATACGGTTTCGGGATTGCAGTTGACCATGATGGTCTCGTAGCCATCTTCACGCATCGCCAACGCCGCGTGGACGCAACAGTAGTCGAACTCGATACCCTGGCCGATACGATTAGGACCGCCACCCAGCACCATAATCTTTTTCTTGTCAGTCGGGTTCGATTCGCACTCTTCCTCGTAGGTCGAATACATGTAAGCCGTATTGGTCGAGAATTCGCCGGCGCAGGTATCGACCCGTTTGTAGACCGGGCGAATGTTCAATGCCAGACGCTTCTTGCGGACTTCGGTATCGCTAGTCTTCAATAACTTGGCCAAGCGACGATCACCAAAGCCCTTTTGTTTCAGCCGAAACAAGGTGTCGCGGTCCAGCGCCTCCAACGTCTGGCTGCTTTCCAGCCACAGCTCGATATCGACAATTTCCTTGATCTGCGACAGAAACCATGGATCGATATGGGTCAGCTGGTGCACCTCTTCCAGCGTGAAGCTTTGCGCGAATGCATCGCCGACATACCAGATACGATCCGGGCCCGGCTCGCCGAGTTCTTCTTCGATGACTTCGCGGTCCTGGGTCTTTTCGTTCATGCCATCGACGCCAACTTCGAGGCCGCGTAAAGCTTTCTGGAACGATTCCTGGAAAGTGCGACCGATCCCCATCACCTCACCAACTGATTTCATCTGAGTGGTCAGATGGTTATCGGCAGTAGGAAATTTTTCAAAAGCAAAACGCGGAATCTTGGTTACCACGTAGTCGATCGATGGCTCAAACGATGCTGGCGTAGCGCCACCGGTGATTTCGTTGCGCAATTCGTCAAGCGTAAATCCAACCGCCAGTTTGGCCGCGATCTTGGCGATCGGGAAGCCGGTCGCTTTCGAAGCCAGCGCGGAAGAACGTGATACGCGCGGGTTCATCTCAATGACGATCATGCGACCATCAGCCGGATTGATCGAGAACTGCACGTTGGAACCGCCGGTGTCGACGCCGATCTCACGTAATACCGCCAGCGAGGCGTTACGCATGGTCTGATATTCCTTGTCAGTCAGAGTTTGAGCAGGTGCGACCGTGATCGAGTCGCCGGTATGCACACCCATCGGATCAAGGTTTTCGATCGAGCAGACGATGNNCCATCTCATACTCTTTCCAGCCGATCAGTGATTCTTCAATCAGCAGTTCCTTGGTCGGCGCGGCTTCCAAGCCGCGCTTGCAGATAGTTTCAAATTCCTCTGCGTTGTAAGCAATGCCGCCACCGGTGCCGCCCATCGTAAACGAAGGACGGATGATCACCGGGAAGCCGAGTTCCTTCTGCACGCTCCACGATTCATCCATTGTATGGGCCACGCCGGAACGCGCAGAACCAAGACCGATCTTGGTCATTGCGGCCTTGAACTTGGAGCGGTCTTCGGCCTTGTCGATGGCTTCCGGCGATGCGCCGATCAGCTCGACCTTGTATTTTTCCAGGATGCCGTGACGATGCAGATCCAGCGCGCAGTTCAGCGCAGTCTGGCCTCCCATAGTCGGCAGGATCGCATCCGGCTTTTCCTTAGCTATGATGCGCTCAACTGCTTGCCAGGTGATCGGCTCGATGTACGTCACATCGGCCATCTCCGGGTCGGTCATGATGGTTGCAGGATTGCTGTTCACCAGAATGACCTTGTAACCCTCTACGCGCAGGGCCTTACAGGCCTGGGCGCCGGAATAGTCGAACTCGCAAGCCTGACCGATGATGATCGGGCCGGCACCGATAATCAGAATACTTTTTAAATCACTACGCTTAGGCATTTTTATTTTTCTCCAACATCGTTTGACTCATCAATTGAATGAAACGATCGAACAAGGTGGCGATGTCATGCGGGCCTGGCGACGCTTCCGGATGCCCCTGAAAGCAGAATGCCGGCTTGTCGGTGCGGGCAAAGCCTTGCAGCGAACCGTCGAACAACGATACGTGGGTCACGCGGCAATTTGCCGGCAGGGTCGCGCCATCGACAGCAAAGCCGTGATTTTGCGAAGTAATCAGCACCTGCCTACTATCCAGGTCATGCACCGGATGATTGGCGCCATGGTGGCCAAACTTCATCTTCAGCGTCTTGGCGCCGGAAGCCAGCGCCATGATCTGGTGACCAAGGCAGATGCCGAAAGTTGGTATGCCGCACTCGATCAACTCCTTGGCGGTAGCAATTGCGTAATCGCATGGCTCTGGATCGCCGGGGCCGTTAGACAGAAAAATTCCGTCTGGATTGAGCGCCAGCGCATCAGCAGCCGAAGCCTGTGCGGGCAGCACGGTGATCTTGCAGCCGCGTTGCGCCAGCATACGCAGAATGTTAAACTTGACGCCGTAATCGAATGCGACAACATGGTACTTCGGGGTAATTTGCTGGTCGTAACCGCGACCTAGAAGCCATTCTGTCTCACTCCAGCCGTAGACCTTGGTGGTCGATACGACCTTCGCCAAGTCCATGCCTGCAAGCCCCGGGAAGACGCGCGCCAGTTCCAGCGCATTGGCTGTGGCTCCGGCAATATCGGCCTTGCCGGCGACGATGGCGCCGCCCTGCGCGCCTTTTTCGCGCAGGATGCGAGTCAACCTACGGGTATCGATACCGGCGATGGCGACAATATTCGATTCCTGTAAATAGGCATCCAGTGTCTGCGTAGAGCGAAAATTCGATACCAGACGCGGTAAATCACGAATTATGAGGCCGGCGGCGTGGATCTGCGAGGATTCAACATCCTCCTTGTTGACGCCGGTATTACCAATATGCGGATAAGTGAAAGTGACGATCTGACGGCTGTAGCTTGGATCGGTGATAATTTCCTGATAGCCGGTCATGGCGGTGTTGAAGACGACTTCACCAGTCGTATTACCAACGGCACCAATCGAAATGCCTTGGAAAATCGTCCCATCTGCTAGCGCAAGAATGGCCGGTACGGTGAGACCAGGGAAAAATAGCTGCAAGGGGTCACTCCTGATGTTGTTACCGCCGTTGCACTGCACCAAACGAAGGTTATGAAACCTCAAACAGCGACGGTTTGGCGATTTTAAATAGTCTTTTTTTGATGGAATTGAAGGGGGTATGCACTACGGCAGAGTAAATTGTAATTATTTTTCCATTATAACCGAGAGTATACGTCCTCGCAATCCGAACCACTGCCCGCCTGTGTAATTTTTTTCACGAACGATGACAAAAATAAAATACGTGACTTAAGCGTGATTCGGTTGACAAGAATATTGACAAACGACGGACATCAGCACCGCTGTTAGTGATACATTTTCGTAATGTGCCATTGAGGCGACGTATTTACATCTCCACAACTTCTCCACAATAGTTGACTTTCCGGTTCAGCATTCCCACAAAAGTAACTCGACTCACATCCGTCACGAGAAGCGTCACGCAAAACATCACACAAGGCACCGAGTCGAGCGATTTCGAAAACTGTATCCGAACGTTAAAAATTATGCGCTCAACGAAGCAATGCGGACCTTGGCGATTTGCACATCTGCAGTCGACCTCACTCCGGAAACGCCAACCGCGCCCAGATATTCGCCATCAACCAGAATCGGCACTCCGCCCTCAAGCAAGCCGCCCAGGTTTGTTCAGTAATGAAAGAAAAATGACCATTATTGATCATATCTTCATAAATTTTCGATTCGCACTGGCCGAAGTCTTGGTCTTTGCTGGTGCAACATGCGCCGAAATTGGCACAGCGCCATCCATTCGTTACGTCAATATCAGATGATCGCCGTCGTCAATGATCAAAATGGTCACGGTCCAACGGTTTGCCCGTGCCTCTGCTTCAGCTGGTACTGCAATTTTCTTTACGTCGTCGAGTGTCAAAACATGCGACAGCAGACTCGCTGCAAATCCATCGTTTTATTTCCGATACAATATTTGCTTAGAAGTAGAGATGTAAAATTTCCAGGAACTTTTGGCGTCGATTTATCATCTTCTTATATATGTAGCATAAAGATATATCGATATGCGGCTATCAAATTTGACAGTCGCTCCTTATTCACTTACATTGGTGCGATCGTAATGTTCTAAAGCCGACCAATAACGATGACGATTAAAAAAGCTCCACCCCTATTTCAGACCGTAGCGCTTGTGTGTGCGTTGGTTGCGAGTTTATGGCTGTGTGCGCCAGCTCGCGCTTCCGATATCACCGATATCGATACACGTACTCAACAAAGCAGTACCCGCAACAAACTTCAACAACTTACCGACCGGGCATCGGAACTGGCCATCAGCGCGATGGGCATGCTCGGCATTCACTATAAATACGGGGGCAACAATCCCGAAAATGGTCTCGATTGCAGCGGTTTAGTGCGTTATGTATTCAAGGATGCATGGGGCGTCAATGTGCCGCGCACATCAGTGGAATTGAGTCGCAGCGGCGAGAAAATCGATACCCAGGATTTGCAGCCGGGCGACCTGGTGTTCTACAACACGCTACGCCGCAGTTTTTCGCATGTTGGCATCTACCTTGGCGATAATAAATTCATCCATTCGCCGCGGGCAGGCGGTAAGGTTCGTATCGAGAGCATGGACATGGCTTATTGGAAAGCGCGTTTCAATGGTGCACGACGTATCACTGACCAGGAACCCGACGGCGATAATCACTAATAACTAGGGCTGCGCTATAGCCTGCTGATAGAGGCCAGCCGCTACAGCATCTGCAGGAGCTGTTTGCTTTTCGGTAAACGCTGATTCTAGGTCAGCAGCGCCATGTTCCGACTACGCTGCCATTACTCGTCGCGCTTTTCCCTCAATCTTTTCTTGATCACCGCCATTTGCGCCATCGCGGCTTGCTCTCCAGCAAGTATCGCGGTATTGCGTGCGCCAAAGTCATTGCCCTTCATTGCGCCCAATTCGGGACGGATAACGATGTCGGCATTCTTCAATTCATAGTTGTTAATGCTTTGTCCCATGATGGCAAAAGTCTGCAGCAGCACGTCCACCGAGCTCGCTGCCGCCTGGGACGCCGGCGATGCCGAGATGTTGACCGCGATGACAAAATCAGCTCCCATCTCACGGGCGAAATGCGCCGGCACCGGTGACACCAGACCGCCATCGACATATTGCCGACCGCCAATGTTGACCGATTGGAAGACCCCAGGAACTGCCGACGAGGCACGCACCACAAGGCCGGTATTACCGCGACGGAACAAGACCGCAGCACCGCTGTGCAAATCGGTAGCGACGGCACCGAACGGGATTTTCAATTGCTCAATCGGCAGGTTGCGTACGATCTTGTTGACGTAGTTCTGGATCGCCTCTCCTTTCAGAACGCCGCTGACCTTGGCGAAAAATGGTACAGACCAATCGGAAATCGCCGCTTCGTCAATCCGGAGAGCAATTTTCTGTAACGCAAAACCGTTATTACCGGCTGCATACAGTGCGCCGACCACACTGCCGGCGCTGGTGCCAACCACTATATCAGGCACAATTCCTTGCGATTCCAGCACCTTGATCACACCGATATGAGCAAACCCGCGCGCGGCGCCGCCGCCCAGCACCAAACCGATCTTGATGGGCTTACTGACCTTGGGCTGACTGACAGGTGCAGGAGGTATCGACGCCACCGGCGCGGTTTGGCTTGGTACCAAGGTCGGATTGCTGCTACAAGCATTCAGCACGGCGCAAAAAGCCAAAATGATGGATGACAGCAAGCGAGTAGAAAGCATTAAGGGATCTGGCTAAAAATAAGAAACGTTGCGGCCGACGATACTCCGCTATCAGCAATCACGGCCGAATACAGCCGGCCGCCGCAGAATTGTAGCCGATGTTTACCACTCACGACGCGACAAAGCAACAGCTGCGTTAAAATAGAAAAGCCAGGACTTGCCCGGCCTTTCTATTTTAACGCAGCTATTCTGATAATGCTTAATCTGCTGTCGGCACTTCGGCAGCATTACTGACTTCAGGACGATCAACCAGTTCAACATACGCCATAGGTGCGTTATCGCCAACACGGAAACCCATTTTCAGGATGCGTAGGTAGCCACCGTTACGGGTAGCGTAGCGTGGGCCCAGTTCAGCGAACAACTTCAGGACCATTTCACGGTCGCACAGCCGAGCAAACGCCAGACGCTTGTTTGCCAGCGTGGCGGTCTTGCCCAGGGTCAGGATCGGTTCAATCACGCGACGCAGTTCTTTTGCCTTTGGCAATGTGGTCTTGATTGCTTCATGGCGAAGTAACGAAACAGCCATGTTGCGTAACATGGCCAGACGGTGGGAAGAGGTACGGTTTAATTTACGGAGGCCGTGACGGTGACGCATGATAATTTCCTTCAGTTTTTGAGTTTACATCCAGCTCTTCGATCGACTTTGGCATTGCCAAGTCGCGGGCCGGTTGAAATGAGTACAATAATCGATACAAAAAGTCAAATACAACAGGCTCTAAGTCGAGTTCGGAATTTTATCTTACTCCACGGGATTGGAGCCTGTTCAAAATCTTTTCAATACAATATTAAGGCGAAGAAAGAGAAAATCGACTAATTACAGCCTGGTATTGAGCTTAAGCTC
>DCSW01000041.1 GCA_002325825.1 Collimonas sp. UBA1456 | reverse complement strand
AAAGCCGTTTAGGATCCTAAACATTATCGACGAATTCAACCGCGAGGTTTTGACCATTGAGATCGATACCAGCCTGTCTACTGGATGCGTCATCCGAACGTCGACATTGCTGTACGCGTTCGTTTTACGCGGCACCGCTCCCGGTATCCGGGTGATGAACGGAATCGTACTGCTATGCATCGGCACCGTTTTCGGTGTGCGTACTTCCCGGCATCAGATACCATAGCAATTGCTTCCATTCTTGCAGCACGCTGCGCGATCCCGTGAAACCGCACTGACCTTTCCTGATATCCCCTGTTGCTGTTCGCAGTGCTGTTACTCGCCGCATGCTCCCCTAAATTTAAGTAGCGTGAGGTGCGCGGCAAAGGCGCATCCTACAGCGCGCTGCTGCCAGCAAAACCGGCGACATTTGTACGACAGATAGATCTCGATATCCATGACCTCCGTCAAGAACGACGACGCGGTGTTTTCGTTCGGCAGCACCGCCGCCAGCGTGAAGGGCTTGTCGGCCAGCGTCGACATTGAGGCCGTCGGCAGCAACCGCGAAGGTAAGCCGGAGATCTTGTACGGACACTTTGTGAGCCAGGACAACCACATCTATCAGGTCATCGTGGCGGACCCGGAAAGACCGTTTTACGTGACAATGCCGACACCTTCATCGCTTACTTCCGACAGCATTAAGCACCGTCAAGGGCCATCTAGCATTATCATTGTCATCACATCGTGGTTGCTGCTGGAGCGCTGCTGCCAGTGCTATAATCAGCGGTGATAGCGGTGGCAAAATTCCTGACAAAGCAATATTCTGTACAATGTCTTTCTTATCAAAATAAACATCTTGAGATTTTATGTTAGTTACTTTCAAATCCAAAGTGTCAGCCGAAGTTACTATGTTCGAACATGACGCCAAGCTCATCCTCGACCTGTTACATAAGAACGTCAAGATCGGCGTCATCACGGCACAGGAAGGCCCGGCCGTGATCGCCATGCTGGAGGCCGAAACATCGGAAAGTCGCGCGCATTCTGCATCCGACAGCGTACAGCGCGACATCGCCGCGCATCACAACAAAGCCGGTGATGCCAGCGGTCATGAACCGGTTCAGACCGTCAACTTTGCCAGCCGCATCCATCCGCTACTGGAAATGCTGCGCGAAGCCCACAAGCGTAACAACGAGGTACTCTGGGGCGTCTGAGTATGACCTCGGCTCGTGAACAGCAGCTTACGAGCGACGATAGCGTTACGCTCTTCGTCACCGACTAGGCGCCGGCATCAAGGGCGGAGCCTAGTCGGTAATGTCCTTCTGATGCCAAGGTTCGGTGAACACTCGGGGGCGGTATACTCACGTTGTACGTTTCTTCAATCACTTTGGCCTAAAGGTGCGCAGCTACGACCAGCGTGGTCACGACCGCTCCGGGTAGCAAGCGTGGCGATGTGCCGCACAGCGCCACTTTATTTAACGACGTCAAGATTATACTGGACGATCTCATGCGCCAACAAGCCTTTCAACATCCCGAATTACCGTTGATTGCGCTCTTACTGTTTGGCCACAGCCTGAGCGGGGCGGCCTCTTCGCGGCACGCTTGGCGACGGCGCAACTGTCGCCGCTGCGCGGCTTGATCCTGTCCTCGCCAGGCCTGGTTTTGCCGTTGAGTCTGATACAGGGCGGGCTGCTCAAGGTCATGTCGGCGCTGGCTCCCGGCGTAGCAATACAAAATCACCTCTCGACCAATCATCTGTCGCACGACCCGACGATGGCGCTTGCCTACAACAACGATCCCCGGGTGCATCACAAGATCAGCGTACGCTTGCTGACCAGCATGCTAAAAACCGGTGAATTTTCCCTGACCGTGCGCCACAGTCTAACCGTCTCGACCCTGTTGCTGGTAGCCGACGGCACCTATCTAGTCTATCTTGGGCTCAAAATATTATTCGAAAAACAAGCGCTATCCACCGAAAAGTGCGGGGCACTCGACCTGAGACCACACAAGACAATTTTTCTGCAAGCCTTGATCACCAACGTAATGCATCCCAAGGTGATCTTGTCCTTTCTGTCATTTTTCCGCAATTCGTGAATCATGATTCACGATACACTGGTTTTTTATTGCTGGGTGCAGTATTTGCTACCATGTCGCTGTGCTGGAAAAATAACAACGACCAGAAACTGACCGAACAATTTACCAAAACTGCTTAAGCATCATCGCGACCTGAACCACTTGTGAGCTACTCAATCTTAGAAAAAAATTCTCTCGCCTTTAGCCTGCTGTGCGTCGCACTGTGCCTACTGGCAGATGTCGACGACCCCGCCCACAAAAATTTCACGGTAGTCAACCAGGAAGTGACGGCGGTCAATTCCAATCCACAGATGGCGCACGCAAGAGGCATGGTCAATGCCGTGCTGCGCCGCTTCCTGCGTGAACGCGAAACGCTGATGCCGAGCGCCGTCAAGACGCCACTTGGCATGTGGAATTATCCGGTCTGGTGGACCAATCGCATGAAAGCTGCCTATCCACAGCAATGGCAAACCATCATCACGGCTGGCAATGCAACGCCGCCGCTGACACTGCGCGTCAACCGCCGCAAGACCAGCATTGCCGATTATCTGCAAATCCTCCTGGCCAGGCATGACATCGCAGCGCGACAGATCGGTATCGATGCCATTCACCTCGACAGCGCGCTGTCGGTGGCGCAGATTCCCAGCTTCAAAGATGGCCTAGCATCGGTGCAGGACGCCGGCGCGCAACTGACAGCGCCATTGCTAGCTGTGCACGACAGCATGCAGGTACTCAACGCTTGCACCGCTTCCGGCTGCAAGACCAGCCATATCCCGGAAATCGCCGACGTCGAACTGACTGCATTGGACAACAATGCCAAACGTTTGCAGCACATCACCCAAAACCTGCAGCGCCCACAATTGCAGGCCCAAATACTGCAAGGAGATGCCAGCACCGGTAGCGCTGGCGGCGGCTTGTGGGACGGTTTGCCATTTGACAATATTTTGGCCGATGTGCCCTATGCCGCCTCAAGTATCGTACATCGCCACCAAGACATTCGCTGGCTGCGCCGCAAGACCGACACCGAACAACTTGCAACACTTTCGCCAAAGATTCTGGACAATCTTTGGCAGATGCTACGCCCGGATGGTAAGTTGTTACTTGTAACATGTTCGGTCTGACCGCAGGAATCGGAATTCCAGGCGCTGGCCTTTGCCACCCGGAGTGCTGATGCGCGCAGGTTGCCGGCACCCGGGCAACTGCCGCCGATCGCCGACGCCGAACACGATCACGACGGCTTGTTCTACGCGCTGTTCCAAAAGTGCTAAGCCTTTATTTTACAACTAACTTTTATTTTACCGGAAACCAGTGACACGACCATTGCCACAATTCATCCAATACTGGCTGCTAGCCCTGATGCTGGCATTGTCTTTTAGCCATGCATCGAGCTTTGCGTCGGATGGCGTTGAATTAAGTCAGGCTCATATCGAAGCGGGCGACAACGGCTACCGCCTGTCGGCGACCTTCTCATTTGAACTCAACCGTGGCCTGGAAGAGGTCATCAACCGTGGAGTGTCGCTGTACTTCACCACCGACGTCGAATTAACGCGTCCGCGCTGGTACTGGTTTGACGAAAAGGCAATCACTGCTACACAAACTATCCGCTTACAATACAACGTGGTTACGAGGCGCTATAACGTCGCCATCAACGGCAGTCTGCAACAGAGCTTCAACACGCTCGACGATTCGCTGGCACTGATCCGCCGCCCCAATCGTTGGCTTATCGCTACCAAGAACGCCCTCAACACCGGCGAAATGTACCAGGTCGCGGTGCGCATGGGGCTGGATCTGGGCCTACTGTCGAAACCGTTCCAGGTTAACGCGCTGAATAACAGCGACTGGCGCTTTTCTTCCGACTGGAAGCGTTTCAATTACAAGGCTGA
The DNA here is from genome assembly GCA_002325825.1 of Collimonas sp. UBA1456. Lineage (GTDB taxonomy): Bacteria > Pseudomonadota > Gammaproteobacteria > Burkholderiales > Burkholderiaceae_D > Collimonas. Next base: position 12,608 of record DCSW01000041.1, on the reverse strand, counting down.
ATAACTGTGTCACGCGCGCTTTGGTATCTGTTGGTAGTAGGCGGCGCCATCGTCAGTATTCTGCTGTTCGTACTTGCCTCGGCTTCAGCCAATTCGGATTTCTTCGACAAGCACTATTCGTGGCTACTGGGCTTGAACGCACTGATGGCAGTCGCTTTGTTGGGCCTGGTCTGCCTGTTGCTGGGACAGCTTTACAGTCGTTACAAGCGTGGTAAATTTGGTTCACGCCTGATGGCAAAGTTAGTACTGATGTTTGCGCTGATCGGTATCCTGCCCGGGGTGATCATTTATCTGGTGTCGGTGCAGTTCGTATCGCGCTCCATTGAATCCTGGTTCGATGTCCACGTTGAAGCGGCGTTACAGTCTGGCCTCAACCTCAGCCACGCCGCGCTCGACTCTTCGCTCAACGACCTGAGCTCCAGAGCGCGCACTTTGGCCTCCGAATGGTCAGAACTATCGAACTCGGCACAGGTAATCCAACTTGGCCGGCTCGACGAGCAGAATCTGGAAGCTTCGATCATCACTGCCAACGGTCAGGTGGTTGCTTCCGTCGGCGGCCATCTTAGCACACTGATTCCGAATCTTCCGACCCCCAGCATGTTGCAACAGGCGCGTCTGCGGCGTGGCTTTTCGGCGATCGAAAGCGATCTCGACAATCCCGACGCCAGTCGCAGCGAACAACGCATTGCCGGCGACGGCACTGATCTGCGGCTGCATGTCATTGTAGAAATTCCAGCGTCGCTGAAAAATGCCTCGTTGCAAAATGAAACACATTTCCTGCAAATAATCCAACCGGTGCCGACCTACATCGCCACCAACTCCGATGCGCTCGGATCGGCGTACAGCGAATACCAGGAACGCTCGCTAGGACGCTCCGGATTGCGCAAGATTTATCTGGTGACGCTGACGCTGACGCTGCTGTTGGCGGTATTTGGGGCAATTGCTAGCGCTTTTCTGATCGCCACCGACCTCGCCAAACCGCTGCTGCTTCTGGCCGAGGGTACCAAGGCAGTCGCTGAAGGCAACCTGTCGCCGCGACCGATCGTCGCCACCTCGGACGAATTAGGTACCTTGACACAATCCTTCAACATGATGACGCGCCAGTTGTACGAGGCGCGGGCCTCGGTCGAAAAGAATCGAAGTGAACTGGAAAACGCCAAGGCCTATCTGGAATCGGTACTGGCCAATATGTCGGCCGGCGTGATGGTACTGGACGGCGACTTTCGGTTGGTTACCAGCAGCCAGTCGGTGGCACGCATCCTGCAATACGATTTCTCGCCGCATATCGGCCAACCGCTCAACATCATTGATGGCTTGGCACATTTTGCCGAGGTCATCACCAACGCTTTCTCGGAACAGAATGCACAGTTCGCCACTGGCAAGATTGGTCCGGAACTGCTGCACTGGCAACAACAAATCGAAATTCCGCGACGGGTCGATAGCGGCGCCAGAAACGACGCCGACAACATCACGCTGCTGGCGCGCGGCTCGCGCCTACCGGTGGAAAACCGTGCCGGCTACGTGGTGGTGTTCGACGACATTTCCGATGTCATTTCCGGCCAGCGTTCGATCGCCTGGGGCGAAGTAGCGCGCCGTCTGGCGCATGAGATCAAGAATCCGCTGACGCCGATTCAGTTTTCGGCAGAGCGCCTGCAGATGAAGCTGGAAGACAAGCTGATGACGCAAGACGCCGCCATCCTGAAAAAAAGCACAGATACGATCATCAGCCAGGTCGCGGCGATGAAACGCATGGTCGACGATTTCCGCGACTATGGCAAAACGCCGCCGTCGGTACTAGCCGAGTTGGACCTGAACTTGCTGGTAGCCGAAATCTTGCATCTCTATCTGGCTGGCGACGAGCGCGATATGATCCATGCATCGCTGGCACCAGCTTTGCCGAGAATAATGGGAGACGCCACTCAGCTGCGCCAAGTCATCCATAATCTTTTACAGAACGCGCAAGACGCTGTGATGGATCGCAGCGACGATCCGATGCCTCCATGCATTGACCTGGTCACCGAGCGTGTCAGTTATCAAAGTTCTGATGGCTTGTCGTGTACCGCTGTGCGTCTTTCCATTACCGATAACGGCTCAGGATTCTCGCCGAAAATCCTGGCACGAGCGTTCGAACCGTACATCACGTCGAAACCGCGTGGCACAGGTCTGGGATTACCGATGGTGAAAAAAATTATCGACGAACACGGAGGCCGCATCGATCTGCAGAATCGATGCGATACGAAGGGAGCAAAAATCTTGATTTTGCTGTTAAAGTTAGCCTCGAGCCACGATTCGCCAATTATTTGAGGTGAATTTGACTAAGAACGGATGCACATCGAGATGTCGACTAACGTAGCATATCTATAGGCCTCGACAAAAACCAAAAGACATTGAAAGAGTATCGAAAAATCGTAGCGAACGCGGCAAAATCGACAGCAGTAGTGATCACTACGATGCGCAGCAGGTTTTTCGAGGTTCCTATAATGAACTAGACTATCAGAACAGTCCACACAGTGGAATTTAAGGCAACAATAAATTGGAAGGCTACCGCATGGCTAACATCCTAGTCGTTGATGACGAAATAGGAATTAGGGAATTGCTCTCGGAAATTTTGGGCGATGAAGGACACGTCATCACCGCCGCCGAGAATGCACAACAAGCTCGCGAATTTCGCCAGGGTGGCGCGCCGGATCTGGTGTTGCTCGATATCTGGATGCCCGATACCGATGGCGTAACGCTGCTCAAGGAGTGGCAGCGCGACGGCCTGTTGACCATGCCAGTCATCATGATGTCCGGCCACGCCACGATTGATACTGCGGTGGAAGCCACGCGCATTGGTGCGTTGAATTTCCTGGAAAAGCCGATTACCCTGCAAAAATTGTTTAAGGCAGTACAGCAAGGCCTCGCCCAGGGACCTAAAAGTGGCCGTGCGCCAATCCTGTATCCACAGCCGACCGCCATATCGAACAAATTGAATGAAGTCGTCGTGGTAGCAGGCGCGCTCAGTAACCCATCCATGTCCGAGCCGGTCCACTTGAGCCCCATGCCATCGGTCACCGCTGCAACTTCAGATAATTTATTTTCATCATCGTTCGGTCTGCCGCTTCGTGAAGCGCGCGATGCCTTCGAGCGCGCTTATTTCGAATACCACCTGATCCGCGAAAGCGGCAGCATGACACGCGTGGCAGAAAAAACCGGACTGGAACGAACCCATCTGTACCGCAAACTGAAACAGCTTGGCGTAGATCCAGGAAAGCTATCCCAAAAGGGGGGATGACACGGACTACATTGGTAAGCAGTGCGGGCCAGCATTCGCGAAACTGCGATCAAGTCGGCACTCGAAGCCGACCTTGCAGCCCAGAGTATGCTGCAAAGCAAAGCATAGTACTGATCCTGCAAGGGTTGTCTGACGGCAAATTTTATTCTGGCATACTGCCCGGCACCGATATCAAGTGCATCGCCACCGGTTGTTTCTTCTGCATCGGCAGCCTGACGCTACGCGTCGCTCTGAATCATATTCTACGTAAACCTCCGGCCCGTTTGTACATCAGTATTGCTGACAGCACGCACTTCAGCAGCGCGCCCCACGATAACCCTGCTCCAACTCACTCCCTAACTCCAGTGCATTGCATAGCCAATCGTCGCACTCATCCTGCTGCGGCTGCGCAGCATTTCGTTTCGCCACAACGCAACTTTCGCAGGATTTAGTACTACTAAATATATAGTTAAAAGTAATCAATCATAATGATAGTAAAAAGTTATATAACAGTTTTAATAAATCCTATTAGCACTCTACAATAGGGACTTCTAATATAATCAAGATAAAATGTCTGATAGTTGACCCACCGGCGCTTGTAAGCGGCCGAATAGCAAGGAAAAAAATGAATAATCCGTCAGTCAGCACTGCTTTAATGCCAACCGAATCCAATGCCTTGGCGCTCGGCTTTTCCGGAACTTTGGGGGATATTGATGCCTATATATCGGCCGTCAACCGGTTGCCTATGTTGACACACGATGAAGAAATTTCTCTCGCCAGACAACTTCGAGATAAGAACGACCTCGGCGCCGCCCAAAAACTGGTGCTGTCGCATCTGCGCTTAGTGGTATCGATCGCCCGCGGCTACCTCGGCTACGGCTTACCGCATGCCGACCTGATCCAGGAAGGCAATATCGGCCTGATGAAAGCGGTTAAACGCTTTGACCCAGATCAGGGCGTGCGGCTAGTGTCGTACGCGATGCACTGGATCAAGGCTGAAATGCACGAATACATACTGAAGAACTGGCGCCTGGTGAAAGTAGCCACCACAAAGGCCCAGCGCAAGCTATTCTTCAACCTACGTAGCCACAAGGAAGGCCTGGATGCGATGACGCCAACCCAGGTTGAGGCTCTGGCCAAGACCCTCAACGTCAAGCGCGAAGAAGTGGTAGAAATGGAAACCCGCCTAACCGGTCGTGACATCGCGCTGGATGCGCCAACCGACAACGATGACGACAAGTTCGCGCCGATCTCCTACCTGTCGTCGGAATCGCAAGAGCCGACCAAGGTACTGGAAGCGCAACAATATGACCGCATGCAGTCGGAAGGTCTGGAATCTGCACTGAGCAAACTAGATGAGCGCTCACGCCGTATCGTCGAGGCCCGTTGGCTGGCCAACGATGACGGATCCGGCGCCACCTTGCATGAGCTGGCCTATGAATTTGGCGTATCCGCTGAACGCATCCGCCAAATCGAAATGGTCGCCTTGAAAAAAATGAAAGGGTCGCTGACGGCATTTACCTGACCGCTCACAGCACCAACAATAAAAAAGGCATGCTCAGTCATCAATGACAATGCCGTCACGACAACAGCAATTTTAGGTCATTCGCAATCAGGCACTTGCCCGTGCCTGATGAATAGACAGGATGTAGCCTTTGGGATCGAACACATAACTACTTTCGGTATGGTCCATGCTGTAACTGAAGGCGGTATTGCCGGGAACCTTCTGATAAAACATACGGAATTTTCCTTGGACACCTTTTCTGTCGCCGTCTGGTGGCCATACAGGCAGACGAAACTTGGATCGGAGGCCGGATGCATATTTGGACAGCAACTCCTGCGTATCGCGCTCCGGATCAACCGGCATATAAGAGCCACGTGACTAATGTACCGGAAAGCGCACTTGGACCGGCCATGAATGGCGCATTAAAAATCTACAAATCCTAGACTGAATAAACCCCTGGTGCTGGAGTTGGCAAGCTGTAAATAAATTTTGTGCGACATCTTTAATCGGCGCTATGCACATGGCGCCACGCTGGTGACAGCAAACTTGCCGATTGACGAGTGGACCAGTACCTTCGGTCCGGAGCAGTTGACCAACTCGTTGCTTTACCGGCTCACTCATTACAATGTCTTGTCTCCGGAGGAGCACGTCGAAACGATCGGCCATGTTCTACAAAAAACGCTGGCGTCGTAGTCCAGCTCCCATGTCGCGCGCTGATCAGTGAGCCGCTCAACCCTTGCTGCGCCGGTTGCCAAGAATTTTCTTCTGATCCTCAAGCGTTTGCGTGGCGCGGGTTGCCAAGGCTGGGATGATCACCACCAACACCGGGCCTTCGCATTGCTGCAAGCCTTATTCCAGTTTATCCAGTTGCAGGCTCAAAAAATGCTGATTGTCGCGGCTGCAGTTTTTCACCATCACCGGTTTTGAAGCAGCCCTGCCTTGTGCCGAGTGCCGTGTACCGTGATCAGGTTGGCGGTGATGGTCTGGTGCGTCACTTCATCGATCGGGATGAAGGCGCCGGTGGCGCGAATCGCATCGTAGGAATCGGCGGCAATTGCCTGCCGCACATTGAGCGACACGCGAACGATATCGGTCAGTTTCAGTGATTCGTCCGGCCGACGTTCCTGGGTATTGATATACAACAGCGTATCGACCTGAGTGACATGTGCAGCGACTTGCTTGGTGCTTCGCTTCATCGAGTATTTACGGCACAGATCGAGTGGATCTTCGGATAGCCAGCAGAGATCGGCATTGATGCTCTTCAGCAAGGTTGGCGCACGGTCAACCGATGTCAGCATGTCGCCCCGCGAGATGTCCAGGTATTTATCTAGCAGCAAAGTCACCGACTGACCAATCACCGCCGATTCCAGAGAACCTTTGAGTATCAGGATGTCCTTGACGATAGCGTTCCGGCCGCTAGGTGCACTACCAGCGTGTCGCTCTTGTTTATTGCCAGCTTCGATGCGCCCCCATGTAGCCGGGGAAATCGTTGGCTGCATGGCTGTTGTGACGTGACACCAACTGGACCGGGAAACGGAATGGTTCGTCATGCGATGCGTCATAGACGCTTAGCGATTCCAGCAGTTCTATCAGGGTCGGTCCCTGGTTTCAGGGCATGTCGTCACCGGTCAGTGCCGATAGCTGGATAGGGCACATATCACGCAGGGCCAGCTATTGAACGAATTCCTGGTAGGCGGCACCGATACAGTCATACACTGTCTGATCCTAGTTGACTAGGTCCATCTTGTTGATCGCCACGATCACGTGTTCGATCTGCAGCAGATGGCCAATCGTTGATTGGCATTTGATCCGAGTCATCAGTTCAACGCTGCCGTCATCACCAAGCTTTACCTTAGATACGTAAATCAGGATGATGGCTGCGTCAGCGGTCGAAGCACCGGTCACCATGTTGCTGGTATATTGTTCGTGACCTGGGGTGTCGGTAATGATGAATTTGCGTTTCGGTGTGGCGAAGTAGAGATAGGCGACGCCTATCGTGATGCCTTATTCGCATTCTACCTCGAGGCCATCGATCAGCAACGACAGGTCAATGGTGTCACCGACTGTACGCTTATGCTTGTCGTACGAGATGTCGTCCAAATGGACGACAAAAATACTCTTGCTGTCGAAAAGCAGGTGGCCGATCAGCGTGCTCTTGCCATCGTCTACGAAACCGGCGGTGATGAAGCGTAGCAGGCCGTGCTCCAGAGGAGCAGTGTTTGAAGAGCCGGCATCGGAAACTTTTGTTACAATGGCGTTCATTAGAAATATCTTTCTTTTTTACGTTTTTCCATCGACTCTTCCGAGGTTTGGTCATCCATCAGGGTAGCACCGCGTCCGGTGATCTGCGTTAACGCGGTTCTGGCGATGATGGCTTCAACTGTCGCCGTGTCGGAGGCTATCGGGAAGGCGCAGGAGATATCGTCGACGTTACGGAAGCACACTTCGCGGGTTTCCACGGTTTCGCCTTTGCGTGCCAGAGTCAGGTCGGTCAGCGGCACTAGCAGACCATTGCGTGGGATCACCTGGCAGGTATGAGCGAAATAGATCGGCGGCAGTTCCGGTTTTTCGCGTGCGATGTATTGCCAGACATCGAGTTCGGTCCAGTTGGGGATCGGGAACACGTACATGTCTTCGCCGAGATGGACGCGAGTGTTGTACAGGTCCAACAGTTCCGGGCGTTGCGCTCCCAAATTCCATTGTCCGAATTCGTCGCGGAACGAAAAATCGTTCCTTGGAGAGCGCCTTTCCTTTATCGTGGCGGGCACCTCCGATGCAAGCATCAAACTTGTAGTCGGCGATGGTTTCCAGCGGCGTCACCGCTTGTGCGGCATTGCACGAATCGGATTGCGCAGGCGCACCGCGCCGCGCTTGATCGAATCCTCGATCGAACCGACGATCAGAAGTTCGCCAAGTTCTGCCGCGTGTTTGTCACGGAAAGTGATGACTTCTTCAAAAGTGTGGTCGGTATCGATATGCTCCAGAGAGAATGGAAATCTGCCCGGACGGAAAGTTTTTTCCGCCAAACGCAGCATCATTACTAAATCCTTGCCGCCCGAGGATATCAGTGCAGGATTGCTGCACTCGACATCCATTTCACGCATGATGTGGATCGCTTCCGACTTCAGCCAATCGGGGTGACGGTTGGAGGCCTTGTCCAGGAAAAAATTTTCAACAACTGTGTTCATGTCAGGTCTTGTCATGTAAGAAGTGTAATGAGGAGCGATGGCTGCGGTGATTCAAGCGCTCAATTGTGTAATGGATTGGATGCGTATCAAATTGCCGTCGACCACATGCAAGCCGCACGCCTTCGATTCCGGGTTTTCCAACCACAAGTGTCCGGCGCGCGCATCTTCTCCAAGCTGGATCGCACGGGTGCAAGGTTCGCAGCCGATCGACGGATAGCATTTGTCGTGCCGCGGGTTGTACAGCACGTGTTTGCTGCGAATGTATTACCAGATATCGTATTTCGACCAGCCAGCCAGGGGATCGAATTTCTCCATACCGTGCGCGGCATCGTATTCCTGTACATGCAGCTCGGCGCGGGTTTGCGATTGCGCGCGGCGTTGACCGGTAATTCACACCAGGTTGCCAGCCAGGACGCGATTGAGCGGCTCGGTCTTGCGGGTGCGGCAGCATTATTCTTTATGCATCTCGATGCTGTCGTAAAACACATTCAGGCTATTCTGTTCAAAATAGGCGGCAACGACTTCCACTTGCGGCCAATACGGCGTGACGTCGTAATCGTAGATTTGCTTGATGCGATCAAGCATGTCCAACGTCTCGGCGTGCAGACGCCCAGTTTTCCAGGGTGAATGTGCCGATCCGGTCCTGTAGCAGATTGCGCAGGATTAGGTCGGTCAGCACCATATCTTCGGCCACCAGGCTGGAGGCAAATACCGCAGGCGTATATTCGACCGCGATTTATTCCAGCGTCACTCTAGTGGCGGCGATCAAATCCGGCAGGTATAAAGTAGGGCTGCTCATGAGCAATCCTAGCTAACCGGCTAGCGTTGCACGCGACGGAATAACGGCGTTTTCTCGTCCCAGGATGCCGGATATTTTTCCGAGAAATCGGTCAATCCTCTCAAGGCATCGTGGATGTTCTTGTCGACACGGACGGCGAATACATTGAAGCCGACGCGCTGCATGTAGAACAACTGATCACGCAGGACGTCACCAATGGCGCGCAATTCGCCAGTTTAGCCGTAGCGGGTGCGCAAGTTGAAAGCGGTCGGATAGCCGCGGCCATCGGTAAAAATCAGGAAATTGATGCCGATGACGACGAACTGTTGCGGATCGTCTTTGATAGCGTCAGCCTGGGTTTCACTGTTGAGCCATATGCCCAGCGGTGCGCGGGCTTGCCACACGGCCAGCGCACGATGACTTTGCCGGCCGGGATAGCAATGCTGTTGGCGGCTCCGCCTTCGCTCAGGCGAAGTGTGGTCCAGTCGTCTGGCGACGACTGCGCGGTTCTTGATGATTCCCAAATTAAACATAAGCATCATCTCCATGCGGTTGATCCAGCAAGATCGGTGTGGCGTAGACAAATTCCTTGAACGATGCAACGCCGATGCGTTGCATCGTGTCGACGAAGCGTTCATTTTCAGTATGCTGTTTGTACATAGACGTCCAGCAGGCGCTCGATAACTATCGGCATTTTATGTGCCAAGAACCACAGGCCGATAATCTTGCCGATGCTAGTGTTGTTACCTTGCGCGTCGCCGATCGATACCTGATACCACTCAGCGCCGTCTTTGTCGACACCGAGGATGCCGATATTGCCAATGTCGTGCTGAAAATCGATGTTGTCGAATTTCTCGGCGATGGCTTGTGCAATTGGGATCGATTTGGCGTTAGCCAACGAGCAGAAATCGCTACCTGGGTAGCAGATGCTGTCGATCAGCAATCCGATATTCGGCATTGCCAGACCCCGCTCCTTGGCTTCTTGCCAGAGCGCGAACAACTCGCCTTGCTTGACTTCGACCAGCATCAGGTTTTGTTCGTGGGTGACGTGCACTTCGCCGAAGCTGTAGTGTGTGCGGAAAGATCGGCTACGAAGTCGAGTTGATCGGCGGTAATGTCTCGTAGGCAGGCGCAGTAAAATGCTGCGCCACGCGTTGCAGTTCTCCGACGGTGAGCGTACACGGGCCCGTCCTTGATATCAGCCCATTCGACCTCAACCCGACGCGCGAATTATTCAGCACCGATGGCTTTCACCAAAATCCTGATACGCGCCTTGTGCTCGAACCACGGTGGCTATGGCAGCGTCCCCAAAGAGGGCCGCAGAGATCAGAGAAGAGATAGAAACGTCTTTAGGTTGACAACACAAAGAGGCCAACTCAACACTGACAATAAGCACATTGGCATTGGGTTGCGCCCGGCAGTGATCCACAGCCCGGTTAACGTCTGCAGCTTCTGCACAGCAGACCATCTGGGCTACGGGGAGATGGCGGGTGCTGGTGTTTAGACCTAGATCGTTGATAAGCATGGCAGTCAGAGAAAGTATCAAAAAGCCGGTGCAGGAGATGGCGACGACCATGCTGATATCTTTGGGCCGAAGCAGGAAATTGTCAATGGCTTGCAGAGCGATCTCTTTAGCCATGTACCTGATAACTTGCGTGTACAGCTCGCTGCGATGGGTGGGGGTCCTGTGTGGATTTCGGTTTCTTCAATGGGGGCACAACAGATGGCGTTCTCGGACTTGAGTGTTACGGATCATTTTAATGGCCAGGGGCAGTTCGCTGTAGTCGGAAAAATTGCGTTCGATAAAAGCCACAGTTTCATCTTGGGAGATGGTGTGAGGGTGTGCAACAAGGGCGGGTAGGCAGACGACAGGACAAACGGGAGATAAGTCGGATATGAAGAATAAGTTATCGTCTAATTAAAGCATAGGCACGTGGAATGTCTGCCATGATGGGGATATTTGATTTTACGACCAAAATTTTTACCCGAAAAAAATCTGAGCATTCAGAATATTGAAAATAAAAATTGCCCACTATATGGCTATATTGAATTTTTAAGTAAAGACAAATTCTCCACGCGATTTAAGAACTTATCCGCAAATAGTATAAATGCCATTCAGAGCATCTTATGAGGTTGGCAAGTAGGAAAGCGCGATCAAGGCACGCCATTCCAGTAGTTTTTCTGGATATCGGGTCGTTCCTTGCGCAGAAGACGGCCGGACACACCCTTGAGGCTGTTAACTAGATTGGATGCCGCCACTTGTTGGCGGGTACTCCACCAACAAGTGGCCATGATCATCCTCACCGTCCATCTCAACCAGTTGCGCCTCAAAGGCGGCACAGGTCTTGCCAAAGAAGGTCAACAGGCGGTTGATGACGTCGCCGTCGAACACCTTGCTGCGATATTCCGCCACAAAGATCAAATAGACATGCATTTTAAAAACGCAGTTTCTTCCTTGTATAATCATCGCTCATAGAGCAAGAGTCTGATTCGGTTGGTCTACGCTCTGCTCTGCTGTTGGCCCAGCGTGTCGTTATTCCGATTGGCGCGAGCAATCTGGATGCTGCTGCCATGACTGACTTGCTTGAGGTCGTAGAACTGGCCCGCGACTACAACCCCGATCTGGATGTGCGCGTGCTGTTGACTCGTGTTGATCCTCGTACCAAGGATGCGGCAGAGATGCTGGAATTTTTGGCCGAACAGAAGCTGACGGTACTGCCTACAAGAGTCTGTGAGCGTGTGGCCTTTCGTCGTGCAATCGGGGAAGGTGCGAGTGTCCAGGAGTTGGGACGTGATCAAGCCGCCGCCGTGGCCGCGTGCAAAAAATCTTCAACTTCCCTGAATATTTGGCTGATCGCCTGCGCGATGAAGCGCTGTTGCGCTCACACGAAAAAGGGCGTCGCGTAACCGAGAAGGACCTCGTGGTCGAGACGCTGGAAAAATTATGTATCATAATTAATGGACTGGCGCAACAAATTTTTATACTGTTGCTAATTGACGCAGAATAAGGTATATACTATCCTTACAACAACTTCTACTGTGGTCGCTTCGAAGTTTTTGAAAGAACTCATCGCCGTTGCGGTCGGTTTCGGCAGTCCGAATAGAGCCCGGTGATAAGAAACTTCTGATCGTGGTACGAACCGGAATGAACGAACGAGTTCTGGGTGCTGCCAGTGGCGATCTGTGATACTTTTGGAGCCTCGACGACGCTGCAAGCGTTTCGCAGGACCAAGGGATCATGAAGTTTGATGTGAACGCGGAGCACTGGGTACCCAAGACGATGGTGCATGGCTACAAGCAAGCACCGGCCTCGATAGGCGCCGAGTCACCGTGATGACGAAGGAGAGAGTTGACCAGACAGCAGAAAACTGGAGAGTCGGAAACGACAAGGCCCGCTTTGGCGAGCGGACCTTGATAGACAAACAGAGCAGGGTTCGAGACATGTGTAAAGCTCATCTTGACGGGTGAGTTATATAGAGAAGCAATGAAGCGCCTAACGAAGCTTTGATTGTACGTGTCCCAAATCCTGCGCGTAAGCGCACGAACGCCTTGAATGTGCTTAAAGGGATTAAGACGTCTACAACTGCTAAAAAACAAGGGAACCAAGAGAGTCGCTTTTTCCATTCTGGAACGGCTCTTAACCGTGTTCTTACGGAAGCGCCCTATTTACCGCGTTGTTCTGACGACAAGACGGCGACGCGCGTGCGACCACGCGAATACGCTATTCGCTATCCCTACATGCAGGTCAATCGTCCTGGCTTCGTGAGTTAGCTAATCTTCGACCCTGACCATGCAAATGCGATGATCTGGGAGGACGTTGGTCTTCCTGCTCCCAACCTGATCGTTCGTAGCCGTCAAAGTGGCCACAGTTAGACGAAGTTAGTC
>DCSW01000114.1 GCA_002325825.1 Collimonas sp. UBA1456 | reverse complement strand
AAAAGATTTCGAACGGGCTCTGAGTTCTTTATTTCTTCTTTGAAATGAACAGATCGGTGATCGTACCCAAACCCATTTCCGCCCCAAACATCGTCGTTTCCGACAACGTCGGGTGCGCATGGATGGTCAGCGCCAGATCTTCCAGGTCGGCACCCATTTCCATCGCCAGCACGGTTTCCGCCAACAACTCGCCGGCATTGACGCCAACAATACCGGCACCGATGATGCGCTTGGTACTTGGGTCCCACAACAGCTTGGTCATGCCGTCGTCACGGCCCATCGCCAATGCACGGCCGCTTGCCGCCCATGGGAAATTAGCTTTTTCAAACGGAATGCCCTTGGCCTTGGCCTCGGTTTCGGTCAGGCCCATCCATGCAATTTCCGGGTCGGTATAGGCCACCGAGGGAATCGTCATCGCATCGAATGCGACCTTGTGGCCGGCGATCACTTCCGCCGCCACCTTGGCTTCATTGGTGGCCTTGTGTGCCAGCATTGGATCGCCGCAGATGTCGCCAATGGCAAAAATGTGCGGCACATTGGTGCCCTGCTGCTTGTTGGTCGGGATGCAACCGCGTTCGTTGACGATGATGCCAGCCTTCTCGGCAGCGATTTCCTTGCCGTTCGGACGGCGGCCCACGGCCACCAGCACCATGTCGTACAGTTGCGGTTCCGGTGCTGCTAGAGAGCTGCTTTCGACACACTCAAAGGTTGCGCGCAGACCTTCCTTCAATGCTTCCAGCTTGGTGACCTTGGTCTTCAGGTGAATCGCTTCGTAGCGCTTCTCGATACGCTTCTGCAGCGGCTTGACGACATCGCGGTCAGCGGTAGGTATCAGGCCGTCGGCGAATTCGACGATAGTGACTTTGGAACCCAGCGCATCATACACACAAGCCATTTCGAGGCCAATGATGCCACCGCCGATGACCAGCAATTTCTTTGGAATCCGGCGCAATTCCAGCGCGCCGGTAGAATCAATCAGGCGTGGATCGTGGTACGGGAAACCAGGAATTTTGGCGACCGAAGAACCGACCGCGATAATCGCATTCTTGAAGCCGACCACCTTCGGACCATCCGCCGTTTTCACGGTGATGGTTTTGTCCGAACTGAACTCGCCCTTACCGGTCAGTACTTGTACTTTGCGTGCCTTGGCCAGGCCGGACAAGCCGCCGGTGAGTTTCTTGACGACGCTTTCTTTCCAGCCCCGCAACGCATCGATATCGATTTCCGGAACCGCCATCTTGACGCCGAAATGCGCCATTTCTTCCGCTTCAGTGATGACCTTTGCTGCATGCAGTAAAGCCTTGGACGGAATACAGCCAACGTTCAAGCAAACCCCGCCGAGGCTTGGATAGCGTTCGATCATGACCACACTCTGGCCGAGGTCGGCCGCGCGGAAAGCTGCGGTATAGCCGCCAGGACCGGCACCCAAAACCACGGTATCGCAATCGACATCGACCTTGCCGGCAGCGGCAGGCGCGGCGATGGCTGGAGCTGCCGCCGGCGCCGGGGAGGCCGCGGCTCCAGCAGTAACTGGTTCAGCCGCGCTGGTGGTTTCCATTAGCACGACCACCGAACCTTCGCTAACTTTGTCACCAACTTTAACTTTGACTTCCTTGACGACGCCAGCCTGACTTGATGGAATTTCCATGCTAGCCTTGTCCGACTCAACCGTCATCAGCGATTGATCCACCTTGACCGTATCGCCAACCTTGATCATCAGTTCGATAACATCAACTTCATTGACGTCGCCTATATCCGGCACCTTGATCTCAACCATACTCATAACATTCGCTCCGTTCTCAATCTGCCGAGAAATTAATTAATTTTTAGTGTGTTACTAACACGGCGTACTAGCTACGTTTTCATTTCAACAGTGTGAATGCGCAACGGCGTGGCAGAACTCTTGTCAAATTCAACGCCGGCATGAATGCCGATTTCAGCAATACACCGTGCGCTGATGTCCCGCTCGTAGACTGCATACATCGCGCCGATAGCAAAATTACGGCCGCTGCCGATTCCCCAGAAACGATCGAAACTAAACACTTCGCGATACGAATACACTTGGAAAATACCATATGAATTAGCAATCAGCGCGGTGATCTGCGATGACTCGTATAGATCATCTTCATCTTCCTTGGTATTGAAGAAGTATTGATCCTTGATGATAGTATGTACCTTGGAAAAGATTTCGAAGACATCGTAGCGATGATTCAGCTTGTAATCTTCACCCATGCTGGTCAGCATTTTGCGCATCACCGGAAAGTGGGAAGCAGTGTCGGCCAGCGTGATGTAGGATTCGCCAACCTGGATATCTTGTTGTTAAGCTCATAGGCATGATACAAGCGCGTATCGCCGAACGTCACCAGAGAATACGATGCGGTGGCGATCTGCCCATTTTTTTTGACGACAATGCGAGTAGTAATGGTTGCTCTCCAACGATATGCCAATTGACTTGTAAGGCGACCACTAAGTGGCCGCCTTACATCACAACAATGTCTTGCGCATGTCGGCCAATATTTCAGCTAGATAGACGCTGAAACGCGCGCCCATCGCACCGTCGACAACGCGGTGATCGTAAGACAACGATATCGGCATCATCAAACGCGGAACGAACTGCTTGCCGTCCCAGACGGGTTTCATCGATGCTTTCGACAAGCCCAGGATAGCGACTTCAGGGGCATTGATGATCGGCGTAAAGGCTGTGCCGCTGATACCGCCCAACGACGAAATAGTAAAGGTTGCACCTTGCATGTCGGCTGGTTTCAGCTTGCCCTCGCGGGCTTGCGCAGACAACTCGCCCATTTCTAGAGCGATCTGGCTGATGCCCTTTTTGTCGACATCCTTGATCACCGGTACTACCAAGCCATTCGGCGTATCGACAGCAAAACCAATGTTGTAGTAATGTTTGAGGATCAGGTTTTTACCCTTGCCATCCAGCGAGGAATTGAATGCCGGGAATTTCTTCAGTGCCGCGACGCTGGCCTTGAAGACGAACGCCAGCATAGTCAGCTTGACAAGCGACTTGGCCTTGGCGAAGCTGTCGTTGGCTTGCTTGCGGAATTCTTCCAACTCGGTGATATCTGCTTCGTCGAACTGCGTCACATGCGGAATCATGACCCAGTTGCGATGCAGGTTGGGGCCGCTGAGTTTTTTGATGCGCGACAATGACAGCAACTCGGTCTGGCCTTGCTTGCTGAAGTCCAGAGATGGCCATGCCAGCAGATCCAAGCCTACACCGCTACCGCCCTTACTTGCCGCCGCTGCGCCATTGGTGTTTGTCGAACCGGCAATCATGCCCTTGACGTAGTTCTGCAGATCTTCGTGGGTAATACGGGCCTTGATGCCGGTGCCGGCGACGTGACTCAGGTCAACGCCCAGCTCACGCGCAAATTTACGCACCGATGGCGATGCATGCGGGATGCCGCCAGCGGGATTGGCCAGTGCTGCCAGCGCCGCCGTTGCTGCGGACGCAACAGGTGCCACTACCGGAGCAGGTACTGCTACTACTGGCGCAAGGGCCGCGGGGGCTGACGTACTAGCCGACGATGCTGCCACTGTAGTTGTATCGGCCTCCAGTACCAGCACCAATGTGCCTTCCTTGACCTTGTCACCCAGTTTGATCTTGAATTCTTTGACGACACCCGCGTGACTCGACGGGATTTCCATGCTGGCCTTATCGGATTCGACTGTGATCAGCGACTGATCAACTTTTACCGTATCCCCGACTTTTACCATCAATTCAATGACTTCAACTTCACTGACGTCGCCGATATCCGGGACTTTGACTTCCACCATACTCATTGCTTAGCTCCATTTATTCTGCCCGCTGTGAAGGACTACCCGTGCGTCACATTCGTGGAAATTTGTTTTATAGGGTAGACACACCGTGCCCAAGAGGCAGCTCCAACTTGTGCTGCGTGTGGGCATTGCATGCCAAGCCTACTTGTCCGGTTATTGCGTGACCGGATTCGGCTTCTCCGGGTTGATACCATATTTGGTAATCGCATCGGCAACAACCGAGGCCTTGATCTTGCCTTCATCAGCCAGCGACTTCAATGCCGCCACTGCCACATAGTAGCGATTGACTTCAAAGAACTCACGCAGCTTGGCGCGGGTATCGGAGCGGCCGAAACCGTCGGTGCCCAGTACTTTGTAAGTTCGCCCAGCCGGTACGAATGCACGTACTTGCTCGGCGAAAGTACGCATGTAATCGGTAGAAACAATGATCGGGCCGCTGGTGCCTTGCAAGCACTCGGTAATGTGGGCGACGCGCGGCGTTTTCGTCGGGTGCAGCATATTCCAGCGTTCAACATCCTGGCCATCGCGGGCCAGCAATGTGAACGACGGCGCCGACCAGACATCGACATCGACGTCCCAGTCACTGACCAGCAGCGCTGCACCTTCGATTATTTCGCGCAGGATGGTGCCCGAACCCAGCAGTTGCACCCGCAGCTTGTTCTGTGTGTCACCTTCTTGCAGCAGATACAAGCCCTTGATGATACCCTCTTCCTGGCCCGCCTTCAGACCTGGATGGCTGTAGTTCTCGTTCATCAGCGTCAGGTAGTAGAACACGTCCTCCTGGTTGGTAACCATGCGGCGCAAACCATCATGCATGATCACGGCCACTTCGTGCGAGAAGGTTGGATCGTAAGGTACGCAGTTCGGGATGGTCGACGCCAGTACATGGCTGTGGCCGTCTTCGTGCTGCAGGCCTTCACCGTTCAACGTAGTACGGCCAGCGGTGCCGCCCAGCAGGAAGCCGCGGGCACGCATGTCGCCGGCTGCCCATGCCAGGTCGCCGATACGCTGCAGACCGAACATCGAGTAGTAAGTGTAGAACGGAATCATGACCCGATTGTTGGTCGAGTACGAAGTCGCCGCAGCGATCCACGAGCTCATGCCTCCGGCTTCGTTGATGCCTTCCTGCAGGATCTGACCAGCCTTGTCTTCGCGATAATACATCACCTGATCTTTATCTACCGGCTCATACAACTGACCGACCTGGCTGAAAATACCGATCTGGCGGAACAAGCCTTCCATACCGAAAGTACGCGATTCGTCGACCATGATCGGCACCACGCGCTGGCCCAGGCTCGGGTCACGCAGCAGAGTATTGAGGATACGCACGTAGGTTTGGGTTGTAGAAATTTCACGGCCTTCTGCGGTTGGTTCCAACACCCCCTTGAATGCCGACAATTCCGGCACGATCAACTCTTCGTCAGTCTTCTGGCGACGTTGCGGCAGGTAGCCACCCAGCGCTTTACGGCGGGCGTGCAGGTATTGCATTTCCGGAGTGTCGTCGGCCGGCTTGAAGAACGGTACGCTTGGCAACTGCTCATCGGAAATCGGCAACTGGAAGCGGTCACGCATGGCCTTGATGGCTGCGTCGTCCAGCTTCTTGGTGTTGTGCGCGGTGTTGCGCGCCTCGCCCGATTTCCCAAAGCCGTAGCCCTTGATGCTCTTAACCAGCAACACGGTCGGCTGGCCCTTTTGTTCCTGCGCCACTTTGAATGCCGCGTAGATCTTGTGCGGATCGTGGCCGCCACGGGTCAAATGCCAGATATCGTAGTCGGACATGTTACTAACCAGTTCCAGCAATTTTGGATGCTTGCCGAAGAAGTGCTTACGTACGTAGGCGCCATCCTTGGCTTTGTAGTTCTGGTACTCCCCATCGACGGTCTCCATCATCACGCGTTGCAGGATGCCATCCTTGTCGCGCGCCAGCAGATCGTCCCAGCCTGTGCCCCAGATGACCTTGACCACGTTCCAGCCGGCACCGCGAAAATCGCTTTCCAGCTCCTGGATGATCTTTCCGTTGCCGCGCACCGGGCCGTCCAAGCGTTGCAGATTACAGTTGACTACGATCACCAGATTATCGAGGCGTTCGCGGCCGGCCATGCCGATCGCACCCATCGATTCCAGTTCGTCCATCTCGCCATCTCCGCAGAAAGCCCAGACCTTGCGGTTAGCGGTATCGGCGATGCTGCGCGCATGCAGGTATTTGAGGAAGCGTGCCTGGTAGATCGCCATCAATGGACCGAGACCCATGGAGACAGTCGGGAACTGCCAGAAATCAGGCATCAGCTTCGGATGCGGATAAGAAGACAAACCTTTGCCGTCTACTTCGCGACGGAAATGCAGCAGTTGGTCTTCGGTCAGACGGCCTTCCAGGAAAGCACGGGCATAGATGCCTGGCGACGAGTGACCCTGTATATACAACAGATCGCCACCGTGGTTCTCGGAAGGAGCATGCCAAAAATGGTTAAAACCGATACCGAGCATGTTGGCCAGCGAGGCAAAACTGGATAAATGGCCGCCGAGGTCACCGTCAAGACGATTGGCCCTGACCACCATCGCCATCGCATTCCAGCGCATCCACGAGCGCAGACGCTCTTCGATTTCCAGATCGCCGGGGCAATGTTCCCCCATATCGGCCGGAATAGTGTTGATGTAAGCGGTATTGCTGGAAAATGGAATTTGGGCGCCGCGACGACGGGCCAGATCAACCATTCTTTCCATCAGATAATGGGCGCGTTCAGGACCTTCCGTTTCGATGACGGCTTCGAGCGCGTCAAGCCACTCTTTCGTTTCAATGACATCTGGATCGTTGGCGGCTTGGGCCAAAACCTGGTCGAGCTGGGCTGACATGCTGAGTCTCCTGAATTTGTGCGCTTGTCCAATCTAACATTGGATTAGCGGGTTGGGTCGCACGCATCTACATCACTTTGTAGACGGGTGCCAAATTTTAACAGGACTTTTTTCGACCTCCAAATAGCGATATTTGCTTTCACAATGCAAAAATATGCTGCATAGCAGGGTAAAAATATAGGAAGATCTTGTGTGATTACTACCCTCATACGGGAAATATGAAAAAACGTTCGTGACATTCTTATATTGCATATAAAAAATGGTTACAAATAGTTATGATCAAGATGCCACTTATAACCATTTAAATATAAGAAATAACAGAACTCCAAATGGATGGTGGTCGACAGCGACGAACAAGTCCTGTCGCATTGCTCGCATGCGAGCGATGGCATTGATCGTGCCGCCATTACATACGGATACGATGCAGGTGCAGGCACCAGTTATGGCGCCGCTGACAATGACGACCCCCCTGCCGCCGCGCACCCCGATGCTTGCGGTCACCATCTGTGACAACATCGTCACCGCGTACGACGGAGGCTAGCAAGCGGCAGCCTAGTTTTCGCAAGTGCTCGGTACGCCGTGCCTGCTGGTGCGATCCAGTCCCGCCTCGCTCAGACTGGCGAGTAATAAATGGATCAACGTTTTTTTCATACGACTATCCGATGCTGCTGATCCCGCAGGGATCAGCTCGACGACCTCAACCACAAGCTGTTGACATAAGGCCACACTTAGTTGCCAATGAGTCGTTTCCGGCTAAATCTCGTGATCGATGGCGTCGATGCATTTGAGGAAGATTTCTTGGCGACCATCCAAGCCGGCTCCGCGTGCCTGCAACTGATCAAGCTATACTCACACTGCCGGGTGCCGTCTATCAACCAGGCCACCAGCAAGTATGCCCCCCGATCCGCTGGATATATTAATGACCTGTCGCATCAATCCGCGCCTCAATGACGCCATTACGTTCGGTGTTAATACGATCTTGCTCGAAGGTGATGAAGAAATCCTATGAGTGGGCCAGGAAATCGCGCTGGAACTGGCATTCTGAGCAGAGCTTATTGCGCCCTGGCGGCCGATGCCGCTGCCAACTCAGCTTGCAGTCGTTCATACTTGGCCTGCAACTGTTCTTTCGATTCGTGCCAGGCCGGGTCCAGCGGAATGCAACTTACCGGGCACACTTGCTGGCATTGCGGCTCGCTGAAATGGCCGACGCATTCGGTGCATTTATTGGAGTCGATTTCATAAATCAGAGGCCCCATGTAAATCGCACAGTTCGGGCACTCAGACTCGCATACGTCACAATTAATGCATTCGTCGGTGATCAATAAAGCCATTGCACTACTCTTTTAAATCAGGTTGCCGCGGGATCAGGCGATTCCTGCCTGCCATATCATTGTAAACCTATCCAAGCCGCTTGGCGACTTGCCGCTCAAGACTGCTGTGCTTCGAGCTTTTCTTTCAGCCGTTTTTCTACCGAAGGGAAAACAAATTTGGAGACATCGCCGCCGAGCGCTGCAATTTCACGGACGATGGTACCGGAAATGAATTGATACTGGTCCGATGGCGTCAGAAACAAGGTTTCCACATCGGGTAGCAAATAACGGTTCATGCCGGCCATCTGAAACTCAAATTCAAAATCTGACACCGCGCGCAAGCCGCGCACGATCACGTTGGCGTCATGCTGGCGCACGAAATCCTTGAGTAGGCCAGAAAAACTCTCCACTTGCACATTCGGATAATGGCCGAGTACTTCATTCGCAATCGACAGACGCTCTTCGAGGGAGAAAAACGGTTTCTTATTTCTGCTGTCGGCAACCCCCACCAATAGCTTGTCGAACAGCCCGGATGCGCGACGCACCAGATCTTCATGACCACGCGTCAGCGGATCAAACGTTCCCGGATAAACTGCGGTGACTATCTTGCCCCCCCCCTTTGCAACCAATCAGATCGCGCATTATGCCTGATTTTACATTCGGCACAATTCGCATCAGACAGAATTGCGTTACTTTCTTAGTATATGGTAAAATACCATTCCAGCTTTTTCGGCCCGCAGCAGCTCCCATCCGGCCAGCCAGCCCGCCAAGTCCTCTGGCAGCAGCGCAAATTCAGCCTCAAGATACAAGAGCCCATACTCGCTAAGCAAGCTGCGGCATAGCGGCAGCGTCTTTTCCAGCAAACCCTGGTGATACGGCGGATCTAGGAAAACCAAGTCGTAACGTGCCACATCGCCTGCCGCTTTGCTCAACCAGGTCACCGCATCGCCGCGAAACACCTGTACCTGAGCCGCATCCAGCTTGATCTTGGTCGCCTCAAGCTGGCGAACTACAGGACCATGATATTCTATCATGGTCACCACCGCGGCACCACGACTGGCCGCTTCAAAACCAAATGCGCCGGTGCCAGCAAACAAATCTAGACAGCGTACGCTACTCCAATTTCCATCAAACAAGTGTGTGAGCCAATTGAATACCGTCTCGCGTACCCGGTCAGGGGTCGGCCGAAGCCCGTCGCTATCCAGCACCGCGAGCGGCGTGCGCTTCCAGACGCCACCGATAATCCTGACCTGCCGCGCTAATTGCGAGTTGCCGGCATGCAGCGGGACTTTATGGGTCGTCTTATTGTTAGTTTTGTTGTTATTTTGCTTTTTCATTAACTTTAATAAGCGGGGGAGTTTCACTCGAATTTCGCACATTCCATCGCGTTTGGCCCCAGACGATACCCGGATACTGATATATCGGGCAAGATGATCCTGAATTCGAAGAAAATCGCCCTGGTAGAATGCCGATGATTGGACTCGTTGTCCGACAGCTGATAAGGGCGCCTCGACAAACCTACTACACGCTGCGATGCTTGCTGTACTCTCGTACGGTTGTGCTTCTCCTGCCGACATGGCAACATTCGCTATGGTTTTTCGAGGTCCCAAAAAGAAGCAATCATAACGCCCTATTTCACCGCTTTCCAGAACAGGACTCAGATGTTTAGTTTTTTCAAGAAAAAACCAAAAGCCGAATCCGCAGCGTTACCAAAAACGCCGGTGGTCGTGCCTGTTGCATCTGCCGCTAAGCAGCCGCAGATCAATAGTCAGTCAGAAGCCTCGCCTGCTGTCGTCGTTAGCGCCGCGCAGAAACAGGACATCGAAACAATAGCAGAAATTGTTGCCGCACCGATCACCGTCGAGCAAAAGCGCTCCTGGCTGTCGCGCCTGAAAGATGGGCTGTCGAAGACCTCGACCAACATGGCCACACTGTTCGTCGGCGCCAAGATCGACGACAACCTGTATGAGAAGCTGGAATCGGCGCTGCTGGTCTCCGATGCTGGCGTCGGAGCCACCCAATTCCTTCTCAACGCCCTAAAAAAGAAAGTCAAGGAAGATAAACTGACCGAGACCATCCAAGTTAAGGCGGCGCTGCGCACCTTGCTGATCGATTTGTTAAGCCCATTGCAAAAGCCGCTGGTGCTGGATCAGCATCAGCCGCTGGTGATGATGATCGCCGGCGTCAACGGCGCCGGCAAAACCACCACCATCGGCAAACTGGCCAAGCACCTGCAGGCACACAATCAATCAGTGCTGCTGGCGGCCGGCGACACGTTTCGCGCCGCTGCGCGCGAGCAATTGACGATCTGGGGCGAGCGCAACAACGTCACCGTGATCTCCCAGGAGTCCGGGGATCCGGCGGCAGTAGCATTCGATGCAGTGCATTCGGCGCAAGCACGCGGCATCAACGTGGTCATGGTCGATACCGCCGGCCGCCTGCCGACGCAATCGCACTTGATGGACGAGCTCAAGAAAATTAAGCGCGTGATCAGCAAAGGCATGGCGACCGCGCCGCATGAAGTGATACTAGTCATCGACGGCAACACCGGTCAAAATGCACTGACCCAGGTCAAGGTGTTCGACGATGCGCTCGGCCTGACCGGCCTGGTCATCACCAAACTCGACGGCACCGCCAGAGGCGGCGTGCTGGCAGCGATTGCAACCAACCGTGCAATCCCGGTATATTTCATCGGGGTCGGCGAACAGATTGAAGATTTACAGCCTTTCGATGCGACTGAATTCGTCGATGCTTTGCTTGCCTGATTCTGCCCACGGCCCCGATCCAATCGCAACTCGTGGGCAAGAAGTTTTGCCCACGAGTTGACGAAACCACCGACAAAAATAATCTATCGCAATGATTGAATTCAACCAGGTATCCAAGAAATACACGCGTGATGTGGTCGCGCTGCGCGATATCACACTGACGGTTAACAAGGGCGACTTAATTTTTCTGGCAGGCCCATCGGGCGCCGGCAAATCGACCTTGCTCAACCTGATTGCCGCCATCGAGCGTCCCAATAGCGGCACGCTGACCGTCAACGGCGCCAATGTCGGCAAGTTGAAATCTTCCGGCCTGCCTTACCTACGACGCAACCTGGGGCTGATCTTGCAGCAGCAGAGACTACTGCAAGATCGCACAGTGCTAGCCAATGTGATGCTACCGTTGCTGGTGATCGGCGCCACCCGCAGCGAAGCCGCAAAACGCGCACAAGCGGCGCTCAATAAGGTCGGCCTGCTGGACACAGCAGCCAGCGACCCGCAAGCGCTGTCGGGCGGCGAGCAGCAGCGCGTCTCGATTGCGCGCGCCATCGTCAATCGTCCGCAAATTATCCTTGCCGACGAACCCACCGCCAACCTCGATCGCGACAACGCCAATAAGGTACTGGATGCGCTAAAGTCGTTTCACGCGGTCGGCGTGACCTGCCTAATCTCAACACATGACGAGCAATTCCTCAACAGCGCCAACCGTGTGGTATTCCTCGATCAAGGACAAATCGTCGACGACTGGCAGAATTCGGCGCTGCGCTCGAACGGAGGTACAGTATGAAGATCTGGCTGCGGCAACACTGGTTTGCACTCACTAACGCCATCACCCACCTACTCAAATCGCCAGGTGGTTTTGCACTGAATGTACTGGTGGTAGCGATTGCGCTGGCGCTGCCGTTCGGTGGCCTGACGATGATGGAAAATGTCCGCCCGATCTCCGAACAACTCGCGGTGGAGCCGGAGATCAGCGTCTTCATGACGCTCGATACCGGGCGCGACACGGCCACTGCGTTGGCCAAATCGATCGACGCTGTGCTGCAAAAACACCACAGCGCCGCCAAGCTCTTGTTCATACCTCGCGAAGATGCGCTTATCAGTCTGAGGAACAAGACCGGCATGGACGATGCGCTGACCACACTGGACCAGAATCCGTTACCTGATGCCTATGTGCTGAAGCTAGCCGGCTTCCACGCTGCCCCTGATGCCAGGCGCATCGACGTCATTGCGACCGATCTCAAAGCGCTGCCGGGCGTCGATACCGTGCAGGTCGACTCGGAATGGGTCAAGCGTCTGGCCGCTCTGCTGGCGATACTGCGGCTAATATTGCTATTCCTGGCGGCGACGCTGGCGGTTGTGGTGATAGCAGTGGTGTTCAATACTGTGCGCCTGCAGGTACTGACACAGCGTGAGGAAATTGCCGTCGCTAAACTGGTTGGTGCGACCGATGCCTTCATTCATCGGCCTTTTTATTACACCGGCGCCTTGCTCGGCCTGTGCGCCGGCTGCATGGCGCTGGGCGCGGTGGCGCTCTGCATGCAGCCGCTGAATCAGGCGATTGCCGAATTCGCCCACTTGTATGCGTCCGAATTCCGCCTGCTGCCGCTGAACTGGACGGCAACCCTGATCTTGCTGACGATCAGCGCCGGCCTCGGTTTGGTCGGGGCGGTACTGTCGGTGCGTCGCCATCTGGCGCGTATGGCCTGATCCGGCCGGACCGGCCATACCACCCCATACGGAAACATAACGAATAATGCGAAACGCCGCCTCGCGTTTCAGCTATCCATGACAAGCTTGGCGTCATCCCGAGCCGCCCTGCTATGCTCGCTCGGCGCCGCTATGATGCGGGGGGATAGTATTCATTACGCCGCTGATGATGCCCGATTACCCCGGCATCATGCTGTCTTTCGGGCGCCATGTTGCCTCCGGCTTGATCGCATTGGTGACGGTCCTGCTTGACCACAAACTCGTCGCCACGCTGAAACTGTGGCGGATCGGCGCCTTGCCGGTGGTAGTTTCGGTATTTTCCAACTAGTCGCCGGGACATGCGGCAGAGCGCGTGACCTAGCGTCGACTGGTGCCGTCGCTGGTCATCATCCTAATCAGTATCCTATGCGTCAACGCCGCCGAGATGGCACACATACGCGCCGCCGCCAGCGAAACGGGACACACCCGCACCATGTTCGACTATGTATTGGGCTGCTGTAGTCTTCTCCTAAATAAAGACACTTTGGATGTGTGATTTTCTGTTGTTTTGCATTATTAAACGATAGGGGGATTGGCATGAAGAAGTCG
>DCSW01000131.1:27287-27441 GCA_002325825.1 Collimonas sp. UBA1456 | reverse complement strand
AAGTTTTCCCGATTAAAGTCATCAATCACGTTGAACAGACGGATACTGCGTACATAGAGAAAATTCACCTTGTCACCGCATGTATCTACAGCATGGTAGAGGTATTTCCATTCGCCGAAGACCTTAATATAAGTCTCATCAAGGCTCCAGTTGC
>DCSW01000131.1:0-27086 GCA_002325825.1 Collimonas sp. UBA1456 | reverse complement strand
ATTGCCACAAGATTCTTGTCGCAAGACAACTTTTTATATAGGTGAATTTGTCGCTGCCGCAGTGTTATCGTCGGGTGCTGTGGCTAGAGAAGAAAGGCATCATTCGCGGCATACGGTGTAGGTCGAGCCGGCGGCGATCGGGCTAGACGTGGTGACCTCTTCGTCAACCTGAACATCGTGGAAATAGCGATCTGCTTGTTCCCCGAAATCCTCGAGTGCTATACGACTTCTGGAGATTTTGACTACCTGCTGAAAGTGGCCTCGAACGACCTGAAGTCGCTGTCAGCATTACTGACAGACCGCCTGCTGCAAGTGCCAGGCGTGGCAGGGGTGTGCTCGATGGTGTGCTTGAAGGAGATAAAGCCGTCAGCCCTTTGCCGTTGGAGGATTGAACTAGAACCATGCTACATGGAATGGATGGCATCACGTAAGCTAGGTTGATGCGCATACGGTGCGCGCGGCGCGCGGTTCTTCGATGATCAGATCCGATGCCGGATGGGCGACGCAGGACAAAATATGACCGTCTTGCTTTTCATCGCGGCTCAGGCCTGGCCACTCGATCTGATAGCGTACCTGTCCGCTGAGCAATCGGCACATGCAGGTTCGGCAGGTGCCATTTTTGCAGGAACTCGGCAAGTTGATACCGGCCTGGTACGCTGCCTCGCACAGGGACAGCACACTAGGAGCGCTAAAGGACAGCCCTTTGGGCTCAATCCGGATACTGAATTCAGGAATTGCAGTTGGCATTATTTCTTTCCCCCACACTTTCCTCTGGAAAGGCGTCACGTGATGGTGACGATCTTGTAGAATCCCCAGGCATGTGTCGTTGCGACAATGCTCTAATTTCCATTATAGACAAATTGCCAATGAATATACATTGGCGTCGTTGCGTAATACCGTTACTTGATTGTACTTTACAAAATTTATTTGGCTCAGGAATATGTGTCAGTTACTAGGAATTAAATACAATGTGCCGACCGATATTGTATTCAGCTTTACCGACTTTGTCAGCCGCGGCGGCCAAACAGACCATCATAGCGCCAGCTGGGGCGTCGCCTTCTTCGATGGCAGTGGCATGCGCCATTTCGTCGATTACCAGGCGGCGATCGCATCGCCGGTGGCGGAACTGATCCGGCACTGTCAGATCGAGTCGAAAAACGTCATCGTGCATATTCGCAAGGCCAGGTCGCCTTGCAAAATTTTCACCCGTTTGTGCGCGCATCGTGTTGCCGTTACTGGGTGTTCGCCCAACGGCGATCGCAAGGAATTTGCGCCGCGTATCGACGAGCTGTATCGCCCGGTCGGCAATACCGACAGCGGATTGGTGTTTTGTTATCTGTTGCAGCAATTGTGCTAGAATTTTGGCGATACACTGCCGATGCAGGTCGATCTGACGCGCGCAATTGCCACCTATGGCACGTTTAACATGATGCTGTCGGACTACTCTGCCTTATTCACGCACTGCTCGACTAACTTGCACTACATCTTGCGCAAGTACCCGTTTTCCGAAGCGCATCTGTCGGATGACAGATGTCAGCGTCGATTTCTCGCAGGTCACCACGCCGCAGGACAGGGTCACGGTGATTGTCGCCGAGCCGTTGACGACCAATCAAGTGTGGACCAAATTTGCCGAAGACGAATTGATAGTGTTTGTCGACGGCGAGCTGCTGTTGGCATAATTAGGCTTGGCTACGCGTAGTCGATAGTCAGCGGCGCGTGGTCGGAGAAGCGCTCATCTTTGTAGATGTTAACCGTGTGCGCCTGTGCCGCGATGCCGGGTGTGGTGATCTGATAATCGATACGCCAGCCGACGTTCTTGGCCCAGGCTTGACCACGGTTGCTCCACCAGGTGTATTGCTCATCCCGCTTATCGACCTTGCGAAAGGCGTCGACCAGGCCGACTTCATCGAATAGCTGTGTCAGCCAGGCGCGTTCCTCCGGCAAGAAGCCAGAATTCTTCTTGTTGCCTTTCCAGTTCTTCAAGTCGATTTCCTGATGCGCGATATTCCAGTCGCCGCAGATCACTACTTCGCGGCCGCTCGCTTTGAGTTCTAGAAAATGTGGCAGGAAAGCCTCCATGACACGAAATTTTGCGAGTTGCCGTTCCTCGCTTGACGAGCCGGAAGGGCAATACAGGGAAACTACGGTCAGATAGCCGAAATCGCATTCGATGTAGCGGCCCTCGATATCGAACTCGGCATTGCCGAATCCGATGCGCACGGCATTCGGCTTATGCTTGCTGTACAGGCCGACGCCGGAATAGCCTTTTTTCTCGGCGTAGTGGAAATGGCCGACATAGCCTGCCGGGGCCAAGAGTTCCGGTGTCATGTCGGCTGCCTGTGCCTTCAATTCCTGGACGCAGACGAAATCGGCGGATTGTTTTTCCATCCACACGAAGAAACCTTTTCTTGCTGCTGAGCGAATACCGTTGAGGTTGGCGGAAATAATTCTTGGCATATTTCGACGATACGAAAAAAGTTGAAGGGTATACGTGCAGGCCCTAAGGATAACCGATTCCGCTCGCACAGCGTGGAAGCAATAACTGCCAGCGGCTCAAAACATTGCTGTGATACAGGCACGGTATTTGCACTTACTGCTGTGTATCGGATGAACTCCATTTAAAATGGGGGGGGCGTCGCTTTTGCGAGGAAAATAGCAACAAAATTTGTCAACTTAAACCGTCTGGAACGCATTTTGAACAATTTACGTCAACAATTTATTGAATTTTCTGTCAAGGCCGGGGTGCTGCGATTCGGCGAATTTGTGACCAAAGCAGGGCGTACCTCCCCGTATTTTTTCAATGCGGGCATGTTTAATGAGGGCGCTGCGCTGGGACAACTGGCGCAATTCTATGCGCGCACTCTGATTGATTCTGGTTTGCAATTTGACATGTTGTTTGGACCTGCCTATAAAGGCATCACGCTGGCCTCAGCAACCGCGGTGGCGCTGGCAGCGGCAGGACACAATGTGCCGTTTTCATACAACCGCAAGGAAACCAAGGACCATGGCGAAGGCGGCAACATCGTCGGCTCTGAACTGAAGGGCCGGGTGCTGATTATCGATGATGTCATTTCGGCCGGCACCTCGGTGAGCGAATCGGTGGAAATGATCCGTGCAGCCGGGGCCACGCCGTGTGCGGTAGTGATCGCGCTGGATCGTATGGAACGCTCTGGCAAGGATGCTGAGCTGTCGGCCCATTCTGCCGTGGAGGAAGTGACGAAATCGTATGGTATGCCGGTGATTTCGATCGGCAACCTGAACGATTTGTTGGAATACATTTCCGGCGCCAATGCGGAACTGATGCGCCACAAGGCGGCGGTGGCGGCTTACAGGGAACGCTACGGCGTAGCCTAGCCTGATCCACGGCTTGATGGCGACATACAATCTGCGGTTGTGGTGTTCCCTATGTTCTGTAAACATAGAAAAGTGTGTCGGCATATGTCATGTATTATGGGCATGAATCGGATTGCGATAATTTTTTGACGCGGGCCGCTGCTGTGCATGGTTGCGGGTTTGTCGCCGCTACTCGTGCATGGCCAGATTTTTACCTGCAAGGACGCGACTGGGCGCACGATCAGTGGCGATCGTCCGATGCGCGCAATCAATTGAAGGCCGCCAATATCGAAACCGAACTCTATAAAAACCGCAATGGGCTGCCTACCGAGCTGGCGCGCATCAACGACAAATATGATGAAACACTGAAGCATTACCAGGCGTTGGTCAGTGCGATGTCGGAGGCGCAGGCCGGGCGTTAGTTAGGTTTCGGTGAGGGCGTTGTCGGACGAAAGAATTAGGGTGAGCAGGTCTTTTTTCCCACGAGCGCCACGTCATACATTTAAAAAATAGCGGCAGCGATTTTTCTGCCCCATATTACGCAATAAATATAAAGTATCAGCATGGGCGCAGAGTGGCCCATGCCGTCATCTTTTTTAAGTTGACAATTTCTGCTCCAACAGCTTGGTCAACTGTGCCGGATTGGCCTTGCCTTTGGTTGCCTTCATCGCTTTGCCGATCAGTGAGTTGAACGCTTTCTTCTTGCCGGCACGGACTTCCTCGACAGATTTGGTATTCGTTGCCAGCACGTCACAGATAATTTTTTCCAGTGCGCCGCTATCGGAAATCTGCTTCAATCCCTTGCTTTCGATGAGCTCGTCCGCCAGGTTTTCCTTTGCTGATTTAGCGTCCCACATCGCCCCGAACACTTCCTTAGCGATTTTGTTGGAGACGGTTCCATCTGCGACCCGTTGCAGCAGCAGCGCCAGTTGCGCAGCGCTGACAGGGATGTCCGCGATGTCGACATTTCCCCGGTTCAACGCCGACGAGACATCGCCCATCAACCAGTTAGCTGCAGGCTTAGCTTGTTCCTTTCCGACCTTGGCAGCTACCGATTCAAAGTAACTGGCCATTGCTTTCGACTGGGTTAGCACCGCAGCGTCGTATTGCGACAGACCGAGATCGTTGACGAAGCGCTTGCGCATCGCGTCCGGTAATTCCGGCATCGTGGCGCGTACGTGCTCGATCCATTCGCGGCTGATCGCCAGCGGCGGCAGGTCCGGATCGGGGAAATAGCGGTAATCCTGCGAATCTTCCTTGCTACGCATCGGGCGTGTTTCCTTCTTGTCAGGATCGTACAGGCGGGTTTCCTGTACCACGCTGCCGCCGTCTTCGATTAGCTCGATCTGGCGCCGCACTTCGTAGTTGATTGCTTCTTCCAGAAAGCGGAACGAGTTTAGGTTTTTGATTTCGCGGCGGGTGCCGTAAGCAGCTTGTCCGACCGGGCGTACCGACACGTTGGCGTCGCAACGGAAGGAGCCTTCTTGCATATTGCCGTCGCAAATCTCCAGCCACATCACCAGCGAGTGTAATGCCTTGGCATAGGCGACCGCTTCGGCGGCGCTACGCATGTCCGGTTCGGTGACGATTTCCAGCAGCGGCGTACCGGCACGATTGAGATCGATACCAGTCATTCCCTGGTAGTCTTCATGCAGCGATTTTCCGGCGTCTTCTTCCAGATGTGCACGCGTCAGTTGTACGGTATGTAGTTCGCTTTTGCCGTCTTTCTCCAGTACGAAGGAAACCTTGCCGCCCTGGACCACTGGAATCTCAAACTGGCTGATCTGATAGCCCTTCGGCAGGTCAGGATAGAAGTAATTTTTGCGGGCGAAAATCGATTGCGGTGCGATCTTGGCATTGACAGCCAGGCCAAACTTGATTGCGCGCTCCACCGCACCACGATTCAGTACCGGTAATACGCCCGGTAGCGCCAGGTCAACCGGGCTGGCCTGGGTGTTGGGAGAGGCGCCGAATTGGGTAGATGCACCGCTGAAAATTTTTGACTTGGTCGAGAGTTGTGCATGCGTTTCCAGACCGATCACTACTTCCCACTGCATAATAATTTCCTATCTAATTAGTTGGGGACAGAGTCGCTCTGTGGGCCTAATTAGGTGCACGGCAGCGGCTCTTAAACTTGTCCAGAGCAGTTTTGTTCCGCAATTATTTTTATTCGTAACTGCATTTTACGGTTTTTAAGTCGAATGACAGTTCCGTAAAGTTTCCTCTTGAGTCGCACAGCGCCAGACAGCTCCAGTATGACATGCAGCTTATCGCCATCGCGCTGCAGGCGGATACCGCAATTCACTCCGTAATTGAAAAAAATCGTAGCCGCGTCGCTGACGTGCCGCCGCAGGATCTTTCAACGTAATCCTCCAATTTTCTTTCGATCCGTCGCGCTACACCTATGCTTGCGGATCGTCGCTTGTATCGATGCTGCATTCGAAGTCGTAGGTCGGCCGATACAGTGTCGACTCCCAGCGCAATTCTTTTATGTATGTGCCGTAGATCACCTTTTCACCATCTTCATCGCGCGTCATGTCGCAGCCGAATTTAGCCTGCAACTGCTGTGCATGGCCGAGCGGCGCCAGTAAAGTCGTTCCAAGCAAAAGCGGCCGCAGGTAGCCTAGTCGCCGGGCTTTGTCGCGCAAGGTCGATAATATGGTGGGTTTCACTTTTTAGTCAGGCGCGCGCAGGTGCCAGTCGGTAACGCGCTGGTACTGGTGTGCGAAATTCAATAACTTGGCTTCGTCATAATAGTTGCCGATGATTTGCAATCCTACCGGTCGCCGCGCATTCTTCTCACCCTGGCCGAAACCGCAAGGGATCGACATGCCGGGCAAGCCTGCCAGGCTGGTCGATAGCGTATAGATATCGGCCAGGTAATTGGCGACCGGATCGTTCGCCTTTGCGCCCAGATCCCACGCCACCGTTGGTGATACCGGCCCCATGATGACGTCGCACTGACGATTTGGGCCGCTCAGCGCATTCTGGAAATCTTCGGCGATCAGACGGCGGATCTTTTGCGCCTGCAGATAATAAGCATCGTAATAACCATGCGATAGTACATACGCGCCGACCAGAATGCGACGCTTCACTTCTTCGCCGAATCCTTCTGCGCGCGACTTTTTGTACATGTCGGCCAGGTCTTTGTAATTGGCGGCGCGATGACCGTAACGGACGCCATCGAAGCGGCTTAGGTTGGACGATGCTTCGGCCGGTGCGATGACGTAATACACCGGGATCGACAATTCCGTTTTCGGCAGCGAAATCTCGACCAACTTGGCGCCCAGTTTTTCATATTCGTACAGCGCGGCGCGTACCGCTTGCTCGACATCTGGCGCCAGGCCGGCGCTGAAATATTCGTACGGAATGCCGATGCGCAGACCCTTCAGATCGTTGTTCAGGTCACGGCTGAAATCTTCTTTTTGACGTTCCAGGCTGGTCGAATCGCGTGGATCGAAAGCAGTCATGGCGTTCAGCAGCAATGCGCAGTCTTCAGCGGTTTGTGAAATCGGGCCAGCCTGGTCGAGCGACGAGGCAAAGGCGATCATACCGAAGCGCGAGACGTTGCCATAGGTCGGCTTGATGCCGGTTACGCCGCACATGGCAGCCGGTTGACGGATTGAGCCGCCGGTGTCGGTGGCGGTGGCGGCCGGCGCCAGGCGCGCCGCCACCGCGGCAGCGGAACCGCCGGATGAGCCTCCCGGAATCGCGCCGTTGTCCCACGGATTCTTGACTGGACCGAAATGCGAATTTTCATTCGACGATCCCATCGCGAATTCGTCGCAATTCAACTTGCCCAAGGTCACCATGCCGGCATTGTTAAAGTTTTCCACCACGGTGGCGTCGAACGGGCTGATATAGTTTTCCAGCATTTTCGAACCGGCGGTGGAGCGCCAGCCGCGCGTGACGAAAATATCCTTGTGGGCGATCGGTATGCCGGTCAGCGCGGTGCTGTGTTTGTTAGCCAATCGCTGGTCGGCAGCACGTGCTTGCTGCAGCGTCAGCTCCTGGGCTACGTGCAGGAACGCATTGACGTCGCTTTGCTGGATCCGGGCCAAATAGAGTTTTGCAAGTTCCTCAGCCGAAATTTTTTTTTCGTGTAGCAGCACCGACAGTTGCTTGAGTGTTTTGGTATGCATGAGTGTTCTTATTTAAGATTCTTAAGTTTCGCTAGTTTAATTTGTAGCATGTGTAGGGTAGGCACTTGTGCCCATGCATAATATTATTTCATCGATACCAGTCGTCAGTGCATTGCGCTGGCAAAATTTACCCATGCAACCTGACGCGTACCGAACAATTTATTCGATGACTTTTGACACCAGATACAGGCCGTCTTCGGTGGCCGGAGCAACTGCCTGATAGTCTTCGCGCCGGTTTGGTTCTGTAACTTCATCTTCTCGCAAACGCAGTGAGAGACCTTGGCGAATGGCGGCAATCGGATGGCTCAGCGGCTCGATACCGGTAGTGTCGATCGAGCACATTTGTTCGACCAGGCTGAAGATTACGTTCAGCTGATCCAAGGTGGAGGCAGCTTGATCTTCAGTGAGTTCGAGGCGTGTTAAATTGGCAATGCGTTTAACGTCGGATAGGGCTAATGACATGATTTTCGGTAGTGCACTGGAGTGCGCTCACATAAAGTGTGGTTAAGAAAGAAAGTATATACTGATGGAAAAAGTGTCAAAATTTTGTGAAAAAGCAAGCATTTTGAGCGCCATACGTCGCAATTTGCGTCAAATTATAAGGTAGAATGTTGTATCCATCCGGCATGTAATCGATCTTTGCCAGGAGCCGGATACTAGACACCCTCCTAAAAAATTTACTTAAGTGCATTATTGTTGCGCATTGGAACAATTCATGTTTGGATTTTTACGCAGTTACTTTTCGAATGACCTGGCTATTGACCTGGGTACCGCGAATACGCTGATTTATGTGCGCGCTCAAGGTATTGTGCTAGATGAACCATCGGTTGTTGCGATTCGCCAGCAAGGCGGCCCTAACGGCAAGAAGATAATTCAAGCTGTCGGTAAGGAAGCAAAACAAATGTTGGGCAAGGTTCCTGGTAATATTGAAGCGATCCGGCCGATGAAAGACGGCGTGATTGCAGACTTTACCGTTACCGAGCAGATGCTCAAGCAGTTCATCCGCATGGTGCATGATACCAAGCTGTTCAAGCCATCGCCACGCATCATCATCTGCGTACCTTGCGGCTCGACCCAGGTTGAGCGCCGGGCGATTCGCGAATCCGCTCTGGGCGCCGGCGCTTCCCAGGTGTTTCTGATCGAAGAGCCGATGGCGGCGGCAATCGGCGCCGGCTTGCCGGTGTCGGACGCCACCGGCTCGATGGTAGTTGATATCGGCGGCGGCACGACCGAAGTCGGCATCATCTCGCTGGGCGGCATGGTCTATAAGGGCTCGGTGCGCGTCGGCGGCGACAAGTTCGACGAAGCTATCGTCAACTATATCCGCCGTAACTATGGCATGCTGATCGGCGAGCAGACTGCGGAAGCAATTAAGAAGGCAATCGGTTCGGCCTTTCCGGGTTCAGAAGTGCGCGAAATGGAGGTCAAGGGACGCAACCTGTCGGAAGGCATTCCACGTTCGTTCATCATCTCCAGCAACGAAATTTTGGAAGCGCTGACCGATCCACTCAACAATATTGTTTCTGCGGTCAAGAATGCACTGGAACAGACTCCACCGGAACTCGGCGCCGATATCGCCGAGAAGGGCATGATGTTGACCGGCGGCGGCGCGTTACTGCGCGATCTGGATCGTCTTCTGATGGAAGAAACCGGTTTGCCGGTGATCGTCGCCGAAGATCCGTTGACCTGCGTGGTACGCGGTTCCGGCATGGCGCTGGAGCGGATGGACAAGCTGGGTTCGATTTTTTCGTACGAATAATCCAGGCTGATGCGACGTTCGCCCTACCTTTGCATGCCGATTTTGAGGCCGGGCAACGACAACCGGGTTGGTGTATCAGTGCATGTGACCCGCTTTCGTATATGCTGTATCGCGGTTACTCCGCTGTCGGCAATCGGGCGGGGACGAAGGCGAGTGCGGCATGCATGCCGACGCCACTTGTCGCTGACCAATACAAATCTGTCTGTTATTGATGGAATATAGTCCACCACCTCTCTTCAAACAAGGTGCCTCAGCGCGAGCCAAGGCGGTGATATGCACGTTGCTGGCACTGGCGCTGCTGGTTGCCGATTCCCGCATCCATGCTTTACTAATATTGCGGCAAGCCGTTGGCACCGCGCTTTATCCGCTGCAGATGGTGGCCTTGATGCCGCGTGATGCGACGAATAAAATTGTTGATTATTTCTCATCGTTATCTACGGTGGAGAAGGAAAACCAACTGTTACGCAGCCAACAAGGTGCGCGCGCCCAGCAATTGCAGCAGGCGCAATTGCTGGTGGCCGAAAATACCCAACTGCGTAAATTGTTGGGAGCCCAGCAGCGCTTGCAAGTGAAGTCGGTGATGAGCGAAATCTTGTACGACGCGCGCGACCAGTTTGCTCGCAAGGTGATCATGGATCGCGGCTCGCAGCAAGGCATTGCCACCGGCCAGCCGGTGATCGACGATGCCGGTATCGTCGGCCAAGTAACCCGCGTTTTCCCATTTACATCCGAAGTGACGCTGCTGACTGACAAGGATCAGGCGATTCCGGTGCAGGTGCTGCGCAACGGCTTGCACAGCATTGCTTACGGGCGCGGCCAGTCCGGTTATCTCGATTTGCGCTTCATGTCCTCCAATGCTGATATCCAGAAGGACGATTTACTGGTGACTTCCGGTATCGATGGCGTTTATCCGGCCGGTTTGGCTGTCGCCAAGGTAATTCGGGTCGAGAGCAAATTGACCGACGTCTTCGCGCATATCGTGTGCGAACCGGTGGCCGGCATCGATCGCCACACCCAACTGCTGATTATCTTGGTCGATCCGAATCCGGTGGCTCGGCCCAACGATGAGCCGGCGGTTAGTAACAGCAAGGATGATATACGCAACAAACGTCGCCTGACCGAGAGCACCCGCGACAAAGCTGAGGCGGCGAAAGAGCCAACCAAGACAGGCGGCCCAGACGCGGTGCGCAAGAATCCACATGGAGCTGGAGTAAGATGATGCGCCCTCATTACATCTTGTTACCAGCCAGTCCGTTGTTCATTGCGATGACGCTGCTGCTGGCCTTCCTGTTGAATTTGCTGCCTTGGGGGCAGTGGATCGGGATTCCCGATTTTGTCGCGCTGGTCTTGGTGTTCTGGAGCATTCATCAACCGCGCAAGATCGGTATCGGCATCGCTTTTTACATGGGCCTGCTGATGGACGTGCATGAGGCCACGCTATTGGGGCAGAACGCGTTGGCGTACACGTTGTTGTCTTATTTTGCGATCATGATTCATCGTCGCGTTCTGTGGTTTCCGGTCAGCGTGCAAGTGTTGTACGTGTTGCCGCTGATGCTGATGACGCAATTGATACAACTGGTGATCTGCATGCTGGTCAGTGGGAAATTTCCGGGCTGGCTGTATTTTGCTGAGAGTTTTGTTTGTGCCGCATTGTGGCCACTCGTGGTCTGGTTGCTGCTGGCGCCGCAACGACGCGCAGTGGACCGTGACGATAATCGCCCCATTTAGCTGCTGCAGCTGCGTCAGCGGCAGGCTGAATAGTTTGTCGATGCTGTCATCGCAGTTGGCGTATCCGCTGGTGCAATATTACCTATGGCCGAATTCAAGAATACCGAGCGCGAACTACGAAACTTCCGGTTACGGATCACCGCCGCCATCGTGTTCGCGCTGATCTGCTTCGGTCTGTTGTTTGCACGTTTTATCTGGCTACAGGTGGTGCGCCACGACGCTTACGCGGCACAAGCCGAGGACAACCGGATTTCACTGGTGCCGGTGGTGCCGAATCGCGGCCTGATCATGGATCGCAATGGCGTCATCCTGGCACGCAACTATTCTGCCTACACGCTGGAAATTACCCGCTCCAAAATCAATGGCGACCTCGAAAGCGTGATTGACGACCTGGCGCAAGTGGTCACCATTACGCCCAAGGATCGGCGCCGCTTCAAGAAATTGCTGGAATATTCAAAGAGCTTCGTCAGCTTGCCGATCCGCACGCGCTTGAGTGATGAAGAACTTGCCCGCTTCACCGCGCAGCGTTATCGTTTCCCCGGGGTTGATGTTCAGGCGCGCCTGTTCCGCCAGTATCCACTTGGTGAAGTGGCGGCGCACGTGATTGGTTATATCGGTCGCATCAACCAGAGGGATGCCGACCGTATCGACGACAGCGACGATGCAGCCAATTATAAAGGCACCAGCTACATCGGCAAGGATGGCTTGGAGAAAAGCTACGAGCGGCAACTACACGGCACCACCGGCTATGAAGAAATTGAAGTCGCTGCTAGCGGCCGCGCGGTGCGTAGCATGTCACACGTCTCGGCGACGCCGGGTGACAACCTGATCCTGTCGATCGATATCGAATTGCAGAAAGTGGTGGAGGAAGCATTCGCCGGGCGCCGTGGCGCACTGGTGGCGATCGAGCCGGCCACCGGCGATGTGTTGGCCTCTGTATCGCAACCGTCATTCGATCCTAACCTATTTGTCGAAGGTATCGATCAGCAGAGCTGGGATGAACTGAACAACTCTCCTGATCATCCGCTGATCAATCGTCCAATTAGAGGCACTTATGCGCCAGGCTCGACTTACAAGCCGTTCATGGCGCTGGCCGCGCTGGAGCTGGGCAAGCGCACGACCTCATTCGCCATCAACGATCTTGGTTATTTTATGTTGGGTGGCCACCAGTTCCGCGACGACAAGGTGGGCGGCCATGGTCGGGTCGATATGTACAAATCGATCGTCGAATCGTGCGATACCTATTACTACATGCTAGCTAACGATCTCGGCCCGGATACCATCCATGATTTCATGAAGCCGTTCGGCTTCGGCCAACTTACTGGCATCGATCTGGAGCATGAGCAGCGCGGCATCCTGCCATCGACTGATTGGAAACGCAAATACTATAAACAGGTGGCTGCGCAGAAATGGGTTGGTGGCGATACCATTTCGCTGGGTATCGGCCAGGGTTTCAACGCCTTTACGCCGCTGCAGATGGCGCACGCGGTGGCAACGCTGGTCAACGATGGTGTGGTGATGAAGCCGCATCTAGTGAAGATCATGGAAGACGGCGCTACGCACAAACAGACCCAAACGGTGCCGAAAGAAAGTTATCGGATTCCACTGAAGCAGGAAAATCTCGAATTCATCAAGAGGGCAATGATCGGCGTCACCCGAGAAGGAACCGGCAGGATCATCTTCGCCGGTGCCGGCTATGACTCTGGCGGCAAAACTGGGACCGCGCAGGTGCTTGGTATCAAGCAAGGCGAGAAATACAACAAGCGGCATAATGGCACGCGCCTCGCCGATAATGCCTGGTATGTAGGTTTTGCGCCTACCGATAAGCCTCGAATCGCCATTGCGGTGGTCGTTGAAAATGGAGGCTGGGGCGCTACGGCGGCGGCGCCGATCGTGCGCAAAGCGATGGATTATTATTTGCTGGGGAAAGGCCCTGGCGTTGTCGGCAAGAGTGCGACAGCGGCAATCATACCTGACGCGCCCGACGATATGAAGAAATCTACAAACCTGGCGAGGCAACGTCAGGCAGTCGCAAGTGGCTATAAGAACCATGAATTTGATTGACAAACACAATATATGGCAAAGTATCAAATCGCATATCGCGGTGTTCGATGGCCCGCTGTCATTGATCTTGCTTTTGATCCTGTCGGTCGGTATGGTTACCCTGTATTCGGCTGGGATCGATTTCCCCGGGTGCGTCGAGGATCAGTTGCGCAATATCCTGGTGGCTTTCGTGATCATGTGGGTAGCTGCCAATATTCCCCCGCAGACCTTGATGCGCTTCGCGATCCCAGTTTATGCGCTCGGCGTTTCCCTGCTGATTGCGGTGGCGGTATTCGGTATCGTAAAAAAAGGATCACGCCGCTGGATTAACATAGGTACGGTCATCCAGCCTTCGGAAATCATGAAAATCGCGATGCCGCTGATGCTGGCCTGGTATTTCCAGAAACGTGAAGGCATGATCAACTGGCGCGACTATCTGGTTGCAGCATTGCTGTTGGCGTTACCGGTTGGTATGATCATCCGGCAGCCGGATCTTGGCACCGGCACGCTGGTGATAGCGGCTGGGTTCTATGTGATCTTCCTGGCCGGGCTGTCGTGGCGCATCCTGATCGGCCTGGCGGTCGCGGTCGGTGCCAGTTTGCCGGTGCTATGGTCGGTGTTGCACGATTACCAACGACAGAGGGTGATGATGCTGATCGACCCGACCTCCGATCCGCTTGGCAAAGGCTTCCATATCATTCAGTCGACCATCGCAGTCGGCTCCGGCGGTATTTTCGGCAAGGGTTGGCTGAAAGGCACACAAGCGCATCTGGAGTTCATCCCAGAGCGCACCACCGATTTCATTTTTGCCGTATTTTCCGAAGAGTTCGGTCTGATCGGCAATGGTGTACTGTTGTTCCTGTACGTCTTGCTGATCGGCCGCGGCATGATGATCGCGGTCAATGCGACGACCATGTTCACGCGGCTGCTGGCTGGCGCCATCACGTTGATTTTCTTTACCTATGCCTTTGTCAATATGGGCATGGTCAGCGGCATCTTGCCGGTGGTCGGCGTACCACTGCCGCTGATGAGCTATGGCGGTACCGCGCTAGTGACGCTCGGCCTGGGCGCTGGCATACTGATGAGCATTCAGCGCCATCGCAAGTTGATACAGACCTAGGTCGGACCTACCGCGATTGAACTTGCATGGCAAGTATGTGGTTGATCGATTTAATCATTTCCCCCCACCCAAGATATTGTTTTTGTTGTTACGGGTTGCCTCTCCTTTTTCAGAGGAGATGTTCGGTTTGGCATTGCGCTGTTGCCGTCTTTTGTCGGTAGCCAATCTATGTGATTCGCCGTTCATCTTCAGGATGTGGACGTGATGGGTGAGCCGCCAGTCAAGCAACGAGCTGGTCAACCGCTCCGAACCGAGGACACTGATCCACTCGACAAACGGGTAATAGCTCTGCACCTCGGCAAATGCCTGGGTCCGTCGGGTCCATCGGCGCTGGCCATCGCCCAGTATCTTCGCTACACAGCCGTTCGCGGATGCGAACTGCCGTATGGCACTGTTTTACATGGACTTTATTGTGTCGGCTTCCAGAGTGGCGTCGATGATCGCTACAAACGCTGCTAGCGTCGAAGAAACCGGAGCCGGCATTCGCCGATAGGTAGGTTCCGGGCGCGGCGGATACTACAAGGATAATGGTCCGAGCGATGCGATACCGGAAGATTTGCTCGATGTGCTCGATGCGATACTAAACGTCGAATCTTACTCGCGTAAGGGTAATAAGCCGTACGTTGTGTTCGGCAAAACCTACATCTCTATCACCGACGACCAGCCACTCAAGCAGCGCGGCATCGTCAGTTGGTACGACAAAAGATTCCACAAGCAAAGAACTTCGTCCGTCGATTTCTACGACATGTATAAGATGTACGGCTGCGCATCCGACCTTGCCGATTCTGTTTTACGCCCGAGTCACTAACCTGAGAGCCGGTGCGCAGGCAATCGTGCGGATCAATGATCGTGGTCCGTTCCATTTCAGCCGCATCATGAATCTTTCTTACGCCGCCACATCGGAACCCGGCTAGCTTGGCAGCGGCGAACTTGCAGTGAAGCGCTTGCTGCAGGCCGATATCATCGCCATCAGAAAACAGTTTTAGAACAGCATGCCAGTCGCAGCGCAGCGACAGCCTCAGCTTGAGCCCGTCAGAGACAATAGCGCATCAGTAACTGTGACCACGGAAGCGGTCGATATGCCGGTCATAACGGAGTAAAGACGCATGACTTCCCCCGCTCCCATCAATTAATTGCTCCACGTAAGCATAGAGGTGCACCAAGCGACACGCGACGACGCCGAAACCCCGTTGGCCGAAATGGATGAAGAACCGATGCGTGATGCCACCCCGGATGCCGACGGCGCTCGCCAGATCATGAACAGGATGGCCGCTTACCCGTATTTTCGTGCCTATCTGGTGTTTGCCGATGGCATTGCAGTCGGCACTTTCGTCATTCTGGTATTTTATAGCCTGAACCACTAAGGCATCCAGCAAGATGTGCTGAATGCCTTAGTCATCAGTCGCGCCTGCCGCGGCCAAGGCATCGGTAGTGTGTGATGCTTGATCACGCGGTGCGGATTGTGGGCTAGGCCAGTTGCTAAAGAAATGCGCTGTCGTCCAACTTGGAGCATATTGACGTTAACCGATTTTACGAAAATCTTGGATGCAAGCAGCATGAAATCAGCTTGGCCATTCCGGTGCCCAACGCGTGATAACTCAATCGAAAGTTGGGCGACAGAAGGTCAACTCTCGGTCAACAATAGACCAACGGCAGATCGATGTCGCTGACGCACTAGAAGATCCCGGGCGCAGGCGCATAATATATGGATAGCCTGGTGAGAAACAATCTTGTTCAATTCGGAAAACCAGCAACTGATCAACGCATTCATCGTCGCCACTTCAGCTGATGGTGCGCAGGTGCAGGTCACCCTGGGTGGCGGCCACATCTGTTCCTGGCTCACACCGGATGGCATCGAACGTTTGTCCAGCAGTCCGCTGAACAACTTGCGCAGCGACATCGCGACTCGCGGCGGCATCTCGGTAATTTTTCCGCAATTCGCCAGCGCGGGGCCATCACCCAAGCATGGCTTTGTCCGTCTCAGACAGTGGAGTTTTCTGAAATCGTCGCAGCAAGTCGACTGCGGCGGATTAATACGGTTCGGCTTGAGCGAATCAGAGGAAAGCAGAAAGATTTTCCGCATGCCTTCGCGTTGGAGTTACGCGTCAAGTTCTCCGGAAAGAACCTTAATACTAAACTGGTCGTGAGGAACAACAGCGATCAATCCCTTGGTTTCACATGCGCCTCGCATACTTACCTGAATGCACAGATTGCCGACGCGGCGCTATACTGTCTCAACAGTTATCTCTACCGAGACTCAGTCGACGGCCGCTGCATCAAGCAAGCGGCTGCGAGACAATCGCCGACTTGAAGCTTGACT
Organism: Collimonas sp. UBA1456; assembly: GCA_002325825.1. Classification (GTDB taxonomy): domain Bacteria; phylum Pseudomonadota; class Gammaproteobacteria; order Burkholderiales; family Burkholderiaceae_D; genus Collimonas. Next base: position 10,641 of record DCSW01000131.1, on the reverse strand, counting down.
CTTACCTACATTTTGTCTGTGCGGAAGCTGCTACCGTCGAGCATCCGCTCCAGCCAGCCCGCATGTCAGCTGAAGCGGATATTAGTATCTGGAGTATATGCTGCTTGACTGATTTATGTTGCTTGTGCCACCTATGTTGTTGGTGTTAATCGCTCATCGCGAAATGCCATAGGCTTGGAGAAGAGCGCTAGCAGAAGAGTATCAGTGCGGACTCAAATGAATAAAACCGTGCGGATGAGTGCCGGACGGTTTTATTTACATCCCGTATATAGAATAGCGATTAGGACATAAAGTCTTTTATATTATTTAGATTTTTTTGGGGGAGGATGGAGGGGAGAATACCTCTTCCTCCATCCTCCCCCAAAAAAATCAGATTTGGTAGTATTAATAGTCCACGTTAAATTAACTTCATCAAATATGCTACTCATAGCCACTTTTTTCTCCGCTAAAGCTGCCGGGACATTTTCTGCTGCAGATCTGTAGATGATCGTAATGTCCGCGGTCTGCGGAGTCGCACCTGCCGCGCTAGTTCCAATAGAGATAACGCTTTACACTACATTTCCGGGAAATGTAGTGGCAGTGGGTAAGCCAGATAAGATTATCTGCTGCGGTGATATTTGTCGCGCCAAAAATGTCTCCGTTTGTTACCGTTTCAGTCAAGGCTAGCTTTGCTGGCGCAGCTAAAGACAGTCCTTCGGCTACCTTGGCGCGGATGGTGTAGCCTTGATAGGCAGGTAGTGCTACTGCCGCCAAGATACCAATAATGGCAACTACAATCATCAATTCAATCAATGTCAAACCATGCTGTACAGATTTCGCCATTTTAATTTTTCCATTTTCCTATCCCATCAAGAGAAAATTTTGCGCGTAAAAAGCCAGCGATTTCCCGAGCTGAAGAAATCGTCATGCTGACAAGCCCGGCGCAAAAACACGGATGTGTGTCATATTATTGACATGGCGCCGATAAATTTATAAAAGAAAAATACCCGGCTTTGCTGCCACAGATCTGATCCGACACCTGACGTCCGATGTCGATCCCGTCAACGCAAGCTAATGCAATTTTGGATGCGACAAGACATGCCCGAGTTTATCGATGGCCCGCGTAAATGAAATCTGCAAATGCCTTAAATGGCGGCGGTGAGCTCGTTAAGCAGGACTTGGAAATGGGTGCTATAGGGGGATGGCGCTCGTATTCGGCGCTGTAATGTAGCTGGCTAACAATCAATCAGACCAGGCAGGCGGCCCGCAAATTTTTCAATTTGAACGGGCCATATTTTTTAATCGAACTGTCCGCCCCACATCGGAAAAGCTCGCAAAAACTCCGCCGCCGGCAGCCGTTTGCCGCCCGGCTTCTGCAACTCGGTGATGCGCAATGCGCCACTACCGCAGGCAACGATCACGCCATCTTGCGGGTCAGCGCTGATGATACTTCCGGGTTTGTGCTTGCCTTCGCTGGTAGCGACAAGCTCTACCTGCCACAGCTTCAGCGTGGTGCCTGCGAAGGTTGCGGAGGCGGCCGGGAATGGATTGAATGCGCGGATTTTTCGTTCCAGTACTTCAGCCTTCAGCGTGAAGTCGAGGGCGGCTTCTTCCTTACTAATTTTGGCAGCATAAGTGGCGCCTTGTTCTGGTTGCGGTGTGGCTGGCAAGTTTCCTTGTTCAAGGCGGCGTAGCGCTTCGACGATCATTTCACCGCCAAGCTTTGCCATCTTGTCGTGCAGGAAGCCGGTGGTGTCGCTGGCTTCGAGCTGTAGTGTTTCGATCAGCAGTATGGCGCCGGTGTCGAGTCCCGGGTCCATCTGCATGATGGTGATACCGGTGTTGGTGTCACCGGCTTCGATCGCGCGATGGATAGGCGCAGCACCGCGCCAGCGCGGCAGCAGCGAGCCGTGTATGTTAAGGCAGCCGTGCGGCGGAATGGTCAGCACACTGGTCGGTAGGATCAAGCCGTAGGCGGTGACCACCATGATGTCGTGCGGCGTTGCTTTCAACAGTGCGTGTGCCTTTTTGGCGACATCCGGATACTTGCCATTGAGCCGCAGAGATACAGGTTGCGTCACCGGGATCTGATTCGCCATTGCGAATTGCTTGACCGGCGATGCGTGCAATTGCATGCCGCGGCCGGCTGGGCGATCGGGCTGGGTCAACACCAGCCTGATATCGTGACCAGCATCGTTCAGGGCTTGCAATGCCACGGTGGCAAATTCGGACGTACCCGCAAAGATAATTTTCATGGTGCGATTAATAACAATTGAGGGAAAGGGCTTAAAGACCCGCAACGCAAACAATCCGGCGCTGGGCTTGTCTGAATGACGCCTGGAAGAGCTTCGAGTAACTTATCTTGATAATGAAGGCCTGTGGCAAGTCAGCAGCAAAGTACAGGCCGTGCGAGCTTTTAATGTACGAAAGCGCAAGATTCGCTCAATTGACGATTCTTGCGCTTTGTTTCGTAATCGCAACAAGCTTTATCTTGTTGCGTATTGCCTGTCGCGATTTTGCTCGCGTTCTTCCTTGAGCAGCCTAGCTCTGATTCGGTTGCGCTTCAATGGCGACAGGTATTCGACAAACACTTTGCCCCTCAGGTGATCTATTTCGTGTTGAATACAGACCGCGAGCAAACCGTCGGCATCGATTTCAAACGGTTTTCCATCGGCATCCATAGCGCGCACCTTGACGCGCGAAGGACGCTCGACGCCGTCGTAGGTGCCGGGCACCGACAGGCAACCTTCGTCGTAAATCTGTTTTTCCTCACTAACCCAGAGAATTTCGGGATTGATGAATACGCGCAGCTCAGTGCCGGTTTCGGAGGTATCTATGATGGCCAGTTGTTCATGCACATCGACTTGCGAAGCGGCCAGGCCGACGCCTGGTGCGTCGTACATGGTTTCTGCCATGTCGGCGATCAATTCTTTGAGGCGGGTGTCAAAAACTGTCACTGGCTTGGCAATTTTGTACAAGCGAGCGTCGGGATAGCGCAGGATATTTAATAAAGACATACAGGTTTGCGTAACAAATCAGGCGATTAGGAACGGGGGAGATCTTGCTAGTTCAAGCGATTATGGGCAAAATTTGATTCAATATGACAAAGTTTTTGCTTTCTTTGTATCGATCAAATCCATGGCGGCTGAGCCAACAATGGCATAAGCGCCAATTTAACGTAGTAACCACCGGAAACGGTATGAAAAATTTTAGCACAGCTGCACTCCTTCTTGCTTTATGTGGCGGATTTGGTATTTCGAGTTCGACTTACGCGCAGTCGGCAACTCCTATGCGTTGTGAATTTTCGGCCAATGCTCCGGATCAGCACGTGGTGGTACGTGGAGATACGCCATGGTGGGGGATTTTCGGGCAGTTTCTAAAGCATCCTTGGTTCTGGCCGCGAGTCTGGAACCTAAATCAACAGCAGATCCGTAATCCACCCTGGATTTATCCGGTCCAGATCGTTTAGTCCGACCACGCCAACGGCCGTTTGTGCCTTGGCAATGGGGCCGGTGGCTAGCCTGGCGTAGTTAAATTGTCGCCGCAAACACGGGTGCAGGGCATCGGGTGTGATGCCATCACCACGATTTCGGTCGATGCAATCGGCCCGTTCTTGTCGCAGCCGCTGATCATCGAGGATGGTGAGCTGGCGCATGCGCCGCACATCGTCGCCATGCAGGTCGGCGACCACATCATTTCGCGTCCGATCGAACCGATCCTGAACTACGTGCCGCATGCGCTGACCAATAACGTCAATGCCCGTGTGGTGTCGATCTACGGCGGTGTCGCCACGGCTGCGCAGAACCAGATCGCGACGATCAACCAGGGCAAGGATAACAACATCGATATCGACACCGTGCTGCAACTGTATCGTTTTGGCAAAACTATTAGAACTGGGCGCGTTGCGCGGCCCGGCTACACCCCGGAAGGCTGCGGTCAACGACGGCGCAACGGATGAGGGATGCGCAGTTGCTCGAGTTAGTACTGGCTGGCCGGGTTGAGGTTCTGCGCAAGCGCAATTTATCGGGGGATCGGCTGATGTGGCAGAGTTTTACTGCATATGCCAAGATGCGATGTTGCCGCTATGGGCAGCTTTGCATAAATCCTGCGATACTTGCACACGTATGACGTAGCGGGTAACCATCTCTCTGTCACTTGTTTTACTCTTACCTTAGCGATACAGTAGATCCATGTTTGAAGTTCTCGTTTATCTGTATGAAACTTATTATCGTCCTGACGCCTGTCCTGAACCGGAGGCATTAGTCAAGAAGCTGTCGGCGATCGGCTTTGAAGAAAACGAGATCGCCAAAGCGCTCGTCTGGCTGACCGACCTGGCGGAAACTAATCACGAATTCGCCGATAAATATCCGCAGCAAACGGCTTTTTCCTTTGGTATCCGCGTCTATGCCAAGCAGGAGATCGATGTGCTGGGTGTTCCTGCAATCGGCTTCATCCAGTTCCTGGAATCGGCCAAGATGCTCAATCCAGTGCAGCGCGAGATTGTCATCGAGCGTGCGTTGATGATCAGCGAGACTCCAGTCCCACTCGATAAACTCAAGGTGATCGTATTGATAGTGCTGTGGAGCCAGGGCAAAGAGCCGGACGGCATGATGTGTGATGAATTGTTTATTGACGAGGACGGCGATCCGGAACCGCGGCAGTTGCATTAAACTCAATTAACCTCAGCTATGTGCACGTATGCTTGCGACCTTTCCAACAACCTGCTTATCACTGCCCGCAGTTGCTAGGTTGGTTCTGAGGTCTGCTCCGATGGCAATTGAGTTGTTTGCTGATACCTTATATATAATTTCCAATTAGCAATAATTCTTAGCCTCAGATATGGCCTTGAACATGATTAACCGATTGCGAACAAAAGCAAAATAATGCGCGCCACTTTCGAGATGACACTATGAGCAAGACCCTCATCATTGCTGAGAAACCTTCTGTTGCGAACGATATCGCGAAGACACTCGGCGGCTTCACCAAGCACGATGAGTACTTTGAATCCGACGAATACGTTCTGTCATCGGCTGTCGGCCATCTGCTGGAAATCGCGGTTCCTGAAGAATACGACGTCAAGCGTGGCAAATGGACCTTCACCAATCTGCCGATGATTCCGCCATACTTTGCGCTCAATCCGATCGCCAAGACCGAGTCGCGCCTCAGGGTGCTCAACAAGCTGATCAAGCGCAAGGATGTCACCGCCCTGATCAATGCCTGTGACGCCGGGCGCGAAGGTGAGCTGATTTTCCGCCTGATTGCGCAGTATGCGAAAGCCAAGCAGCCGGTCAAACGTCTGTGGCTGCAATCGATGACGCCGGGCGCAATCCGCGACGGCTTCACCCATCTGCGCGAAGACAAGGATATGCTGCCGCTGGCGGATGCCGCTCGCTCCCGCAGCGAAGCGGACTGGCTGATCGGTATCAACGGCACGCGCGCGATGACCGCCTTTAATTCGAAAGAGGGTGGTTTCTACTTGACCACTGTTGGTCGCGTGCAGACGCCGACTCTGTCGATCGTGGTTGAGCGCGAAGAGAAGATCAAGAAATTCGTACCACGTGATTTCTGGGAAGTGCGCGCCGAGTTCGTCTGCGCCGCAGGTATTTATGAAGGCCGCTGGCTCGATACCGCGCACAAGAAGGATGAGAACGATCCTGAAAAGCGCGCCGAACGCCTGTGGAGCAAAGCTGCCGCTGAATCGATCGTGGCCGCCTGCCGTGGCAAGATGGGTGTGGTGCACGAAGAGTCGAAGCCGACTACCTCTATGGCGCCGGCGCTGTTCGACTTGACCAGTCTGCAACGCGAAGCCAACTCGCGCTTCGGCTTCTCGGCCAAGAATACGCTGGGCTTGGCGCAGGCGTTGTATGAGAGGCATAAGGTGCTGACTTATCCGCGTACCGATTCGCGCCATCTGCCGGAAGATTACCTGAGTACCGTCAAGCAAACGCTGGAAACTGTCTCCGAGAACAACAATTACCAGCGGTTCGCCGGGCAGATCCTGAACAAGGGTTGGGTCAAACCGAACAAACGGATCTTCGACAACACCAAGATCAGCGATCACTTTGCGATCATCCCGACTATCCAGGCGCCGAAGAATCTGTCGGAACCAGAGCAGAAACTGTATGACCTGGTGACGCGCCGCTTCATGGCAGTGTTCTGCCCGGCTGCCGAGTTCCAGGTCACCACCCGCTACACCGAAGTATCCGGCTATCAGTTCAAGACAGAAGGCAAAGTCATGACGAACCCGGGCTGGCTGGCGATTTACGGCAAGGAAGCTGTCGACGACAAGGATCCGGGAAACAGCGGCACGCTGGTTGCGGTAGCGAAGGATGAGAAGATCAAGACCGACACGATTACCGCCAACGGCCTGATCACTAAGCCGCCTGCGCGTTATACGGAAGCGACCTTACTGTCAGCCATGGAAGGCGCTGGCAAGCTGCTCGACGATGGTGAACTGCGCGAAGCGATGGCCGGCAAGGGCCTCGGCACGCCGGCGACGCGCGCCGCCATCATCGAAGGATTGCTGAACGAGAAATACCTGTTGCGTGAAGGCCGGGAAATGATGCCGACCGCCAAGGCATTCCAGTTGATGACGCTGCTGCACTGTCTTGGCGTCGATGAATTGACTGAGCCAGAACTGACCGGCGAATGGGAGCACAAGCTGTCGGAGATCGAGCGCGGCACCATCAGCCGTGAAGAGTTCATGCGCGAAATCACGCAACTGACGCAGATTATCGTCAAGCGCGCGAAGGAATACGATAACGATACGATCCCTGGCGATTACGCTACGTTGCTGGCGCCGTGTCCAAATTGCGGCAACGTGGTCAAGGAAAATTATCGGCGCTTTGCCTGCACCAAGTGCGAATTCTCGATGAGCAAGACGCCGGGTAGCCGTCAGTTTGAAATTCCTGAAGTCGAGGAATTGCTGATCAAGCGCACAATCGGTCCGCTGCAAGGCTTCCGGTCCAAGATGGGGCGGCCGTTTGCGGCAATCCTGAAAATTAGCCGGGATGAAGAGATTAAGAACTTCAAGCTGGAATTCGATTTCGGTCAGAACGATGGTGAAGGCGAAGACGGCGAAGGTGTCGATTTCACCGGTCAGACCGCGCTTGGACCATGTCCGCAATGCGCCAGCGGCGTGTATGAAGTGGGACTGGCGTATGTCTGCGAAAAAGCCGTGGCCAAGCCGAAGGCCTGCGATTTCCGTAGCGGCCGCATCATCCTGCAACAGGAAATTCTACTGGAGCAAATGGTCAAGCTGCTCAACGATGGTAAGACCGATTTGTTGCCGGGTTTTATTTCACAACGTACGCGTCGTCCGTTCAAGGCGTTTTTGGTCAAGGACAAGGATGGCAAGGTGAGCTTTGAGTTTGAAGAGCGCAAAGCCAAGAAGGCTACTGCCAATGGCAAGGCTGAGACCAGCGCAGTGGTAGTCAAAAAGTCGGCCGCCACCAAGACGGTGACGAAAGAGGCCGCGTCTGAACTGGTAGTCCCAAATCGCAAAGCTACATAAATATTGCTTTGAAAGTAATAAAAAGTCATTCAGTGAAGACTGAGCGGACTTTTTAGCCGTATCTGGTGCTATGATTAATAGTCTGCAAAGGTTTACGCGTTATACATAGTGGAATGCCGATCCGACGGATATGCCGCACCCTGCGCGTTTAATAACAATTTTAGGAGACTTTTGATGAATACTAGTATTCGCCTCAAGCTGATTGCCGCCACCACTCTAGTCTGTGTGTTGCCGTCGTTGCCGGCGCTGGCGTAGACTACACTGAAACCGAAGGTGGCGCTGGCGATGAAGTCGCTCGCTAAGGACTTCTTCCTGACCATAGAAAATGGCGTTCAAGGCATACCAGAAGGCGCGCTTCGCCCAGTACGACCTGATCGTCAACGGCATCAAGGACGAGCAGGACACCTCGAACCAGATCAAGCTCGTCAAGCAGGTGATCGTCTCTGAAATCATCGGCATGGTGATCGCGCCTGCCGATTCGAAGGCACTGGTGCCGCTAATCAAGAAGGCGATCGACGTCGGCATCATCGCGGTCAATATCGACAACAAGTTGGATGATGCCGCACTCAAGGAAAGGGCATCGTGGTGCCGTTCGTCGGCCCCGATAACCGCCAGGGCGCGAATCAATGCGCAGCAACGCACGCTGGGTTTTCAAGATGCGATGAAGGCCGCCGGCGTCAACGTTGTATCGGTGTAATCCGATCAATTGGAAATTGATCCGGGCAACAAGGTTGCCGCAGCGATGTTGAATGCTCATCCTGACATCAAGGCATTGATGGAAGGCAACGCCAATATTGCACTCGGCGTGGTCGCCGCAGTCGAGGCAACCGGCAAGGTGCTGGTGGTCGGCTATGACAACATCAATGCCATCAAGCCGATGTTGAAAGACGGTCGCGTACTGACGACAGCGGATCAGCTCGCTTCGTCGCAAGCGGTGTTCGACATCGAAACGGTGTTGAAGGCAATTGCCGACAAGAAGCCGCAGAACAGCTAAGGTCGAGCTGATGACCAAAGACACCAAGTAAGACAGCCTGCCGGAATGGGGCTTACGGCCACCACAATGCGGCCGTAAGCTCCATTCCGGCGCATCAGGCGTAACCTGTCTGTGATACAAAAGAAGTCATTTTAGAGCGAACTGCAATTGCCATTACAGTTCGCTGCGCAGGCCGGCTCTCAATGCAGACACAAAGCCACGGTCCCACGTTGGTGGCGACTGAATGCCGCGATGAATTCAACGCAGCGCACGAGTTTGACAAGCGCGCTGTTGCATCCGCAGTTCCCCCTTATTGCGTTTGAACGGCGTCGGCAGGATTTATGACGAACCGATCTTGAGCGATGTATCGATCAGTATCAGCGCACGACAGATCCTGGCCTTGACTGGTGAAAACGGCGCCGGCAAGAGCATGCTGTCGAAAATCGTTTGTGGCCTAGTGCAAGCAACCACTGGCAGCATGTTGCTCGATGGTTGATCCTATCGACAGGCGTCGTGCAAAGAAGCAGAGTAGCTCGGCATCTGCATGGTGATGCAGGAATTGAACCTGATCCCGCCCCCTGGGCATCGCCGAAAACCTGTTCCTGGACCAGTTGCCGCAGCGCTTTGTCTTGATCGACAAGACCAAACTGGGGGGGGGCTGCCGCGCGCGCAGATGGCGGAGGTCGGTTTGACCGATATTGATCCTTGGACATCGTTCGGTTAACTTGGTGTCGATAATCAGCAGATGGCGAAAATTACACGCAACTTGATCGGCAGTTGCCGTTTTTGGGTGCTGGGCGAACCAACCGCGAGGTTGCGCTGCTGTTCGCGCAGATTGCGTGGTTACAGTCGGAAGGCGTGGCCATCATCTTCTACATTTCGCATTGACCGGAGGAGTTGAAATGCGTGGCTGATCACATCGCGGTGTTGCGCGATGGTCAACTGGTGTGCGATGACGCCATCGGCGGCTACAACACCGAGGAGCTAGTGCAACTGATGGTGGGCCGCTCTGCGCGAATCCGAGCTGGGTATAGGTCAGCGCAGCATCGGCGAGCCATTGCTGCGGGTACGAAATCTCGGGCGTGGTAAGTTGGTGGCGCCGGCCTCCTTTGATTCGCGCGCCGGTGAAATCCTTAGTATTGCCGGATTGATTGGATCTGGCAATACCAAATTGGTGCGGCTGATTTTCGACGTCGACCGTGCTGATCAGGGTGAAGTGTTCATTGGCGATCAAACACCAGGGCGTCGAATATCTCGTCGTCGAGGAATGTGATTGCTTCCAGTATCCCCATGATTACCGAAATTACCCAAGACCGCAAGAGCCAGGGGCTGTTGTTTCTGCAATCGATCGACGTCAATGTGATGCTGATCAACTTATCATTGATAAGCAAGTTTGGCATACTGGACCAACCGACGGAAATCGCGGTGGCTGACGATTACATCAAGCGCCTGCGGATTCGTTTGCACGACTGCATGCAGGCGGTCGACGAACTGTCTGGTGGCAACCAGCAGAAGGTCGCGATCGCCAGCTGGCTGTATCGCGGTTGCCCAATCATGTTATATCGGCGCCAAGTTCGATATACACAACTTGTTGATCGTCTCCAGCGATCTGCGCGAGTCGATGCTGGTCTGCGACCACATCACCGTGATGAGCGCCGGTCAACTGGTCCACACCTTTGAGTGCGGTCAATGGGGTCAGGAGGCGATCCTGACGGCGGCTTGCAGTGGTTATGTTAATGCCAGGAAGGCTGGCCACGACGATCGCCGCGATGATCGTCATGACAATGGCAGCGGTGTACAGTAACACCAGCGTCAAGCGTGCAGGCTGCCTGAACTGTACACTTACCATGCATTCAACATAGACAAGATCATGGCAACACTTTCCAGCCCATCTTCCAGTTCTTTCATCAGCTTGAGCTCAGAGTCTTTTAGACCCCCATACTTGGACTTCCATTTGCAGTACTAGCCGAACTGATCCCGTGCGGGCGAATCACCTCACCTATCACTATCCCCGAATCGGCCTCTTTTAGAATCACCACTATCTGGCTCCCCCTAAATCGCGACTTCTTCATGCCAATCCCCCCTATCGTTTAATAATGCCAACCAACAGAAAATCACGCATCCAAAGTGTCTTGATTTAGGGGGAGAATACAGGGGCATTGGATGCTTTTATCCA
>DCSW01000059.1 GCA_002325825.1 Collimonas sp. UBA1456 | reverse complement strand
TTAAATCGCTTTATGATCCAATTCAAAGTACGTATTCAAAAGTACGATCATTGATAATGCCGTGAAATTTACACAAAGCGTTTACAGGCTATCTGGTGCAGATAACTGATAGATAAAAATTAATGACAAATCATCAATCTAGAAACCAGTATCTGTCTCCCCGGGATTCAGTACAACGAGCTCTTCGTCCTTTCCACTGCAATCTCAGCCGACAACCCTAAAAAATTAATGAGTGCGGCGTTACGTTTCGGCCACATCGAAAAATAGAGCAGTCCTCGCCGAATCTCCGACCCAACATTATTCGCCGCCAGCACATAATTAAAGTCTTCATAGCGATTTGGATTGTTCTTGCTAGGCTCGAGTAAAGCATTTGAAATGGGCAGCAAAATTAACTTCCCCCCATTCAGCGATAGAAGATTTTCTCACGATTTTTTAAACGCTTTTGCCGACAGCCTCTCTACAAAAAGCTGATAATTGTCGTACTTCATCAGTATTTTGTACTGTAGCTCAAGGTATATTCCAGTAAATCTTGGCAGCGGTGAAAAATATCGCCGATAGGAGAAATCCATAATCGACTTCCCTTCTCGGCGAGGAAGCAGGGCGTTATTGTTCGGCGTGGTGGTTTGCAAGGACAGGACTTGTATTCTGTTTTGATTGTTCAGATCTTCACTATCACCACCGCCGCCATCCGGCAATAAGCCGGACGTATCCAGCGCGGAAGATATGCCAAGCGCATTGCGCGCGAGACGCCGGAAACCAACATTAACATCGTTGAAATGATACTTTTTAGTAAAACTTTTTGCCATACATACTCTATCGATTAAAGATCAGGATATAATAAAAATTACAATAAATAGCTAGAGAAACAAACACTTTCGCGACATGTATACGATCTAATTAGAGGATGTACAAAGAAGCAAAACAAAAATAACTAAGTAGGCAAGTCGCAGAAGATCGATGCCTATCCTATAGTTTTCCAAATTTCCGCAAACGTTATATCAAGCCATCGGCGATGTCTTTGTGATCGAACTTACGTGCCGGATCGATGACGGTCAAGCTGTTGGGCGAACCGGCATCGATATACGCCGAAGCATCCAACAGCATCCGGACAATTTCATCGTTACCGATTGTCGCCGCAGAGTGAAATGCGGTCCAGCCGGTATTGTTGGACTCGGTTTCCTTGTCCAGCAAAGTTTTGACCGCGGCGACGTTACCCCTGTATGAAGCAATCATCAGTGCCGTGTCATAATTGCGCGCGCAGGTTAAAATCGACGCCGCGTGCATTGAGGAGCAGGTCGAGGACTTTCATTGAGTCTTCCTGCGGCGGCCACCATCAGCCCTGTTTCGTCGCACTGCTTGTCCATCAGGTTAGGATTGACGCCCTTTGCTAGCAAACGTCTCATCTCACGTTGGCCATCCAATCTGACTGCTTTGAAAAACGCATCGGAGACATTGTTTGCACGTCGGAGCGACGGCAAGCATGTCAGCCCCAACGACTGCGCAAGTTAACCATGCGCCTGATCCTTTGCCAGCCTGAACAAGTTGAAGAAATTATCGCTAGTCTGCTGTGCCACCTGAGCCGCTGGCACACCCTTCAGATTCGCCAGGAACTCGCCGATATGCATGACCCACCCCGGCTCGTTCATCTTGCCACGGTGCGGCACCGGCGCCAGATATGGCGAATCGGTTTCGATCAGCGTGCTGCTGAGCGGCACCGCCAGCGCCACCGCCTGTAATTCCTTGGCGCTCTTGAAAGTGACGATGCCGGAAAATGAAATATAAAAACCCATGGCGATGGCTGCTTCAGCGACTGCCAGCGATTCGGTAAAGCAATGCATCACGCCGCCGGCATCGGTGCCAGCCCCCTCTTCCTGCATGATGCGGATAGTGTCTGCGGACGCCGCGCGGGTATGAATGATCAGCGGCTTGCCAGTCGCACGCGAAGCCCGGATGTGACGACGAAAACGCTCGCGCTGCCATTCCAGGTCGCCCTGTAGGCGATAGTAGTCCAGGCCGGTTTCTCCTATGGCGATGATTTTGGGGTGATCGGAAAGGCGGATCAGATCATCGACACTCGGCTCCTGGGTGTCTTCATAATCGGGGTGCACGCCGACCGACCCGTAGATGTGCGGGTAAGTCTCGGCCAGTTGCAGGATCTGCGGAAAATTGGGCAGATCGACCGATACGCACAGTGCATGCGTGACCTGATTTTGCGCCATCTTGGCGAGAACCTCCGGTATCCTGGCTGACAGCTCGGGGAAATTGATATGGCAATGGGAATCGATATACATAAGTCGAATTATATCGCTTGCGGATGCCATCGATGCATTACGTAGGGATGGTAGCCAGGTCCAATGTCTGTTTTTGCAGCTGAATCAGATCGCCGATTCCGACCCTCGCCAGGTCCAGCAGGCTGTTTAGCGTCTGGCGGTCAAAGGCTGCACTTTCTGCAGTGCCCTGCACTTCAATGAAATGACCGGTATCGGTCATGACCACGCTCATATCGGTATCGCAGCCCGAATCTTCGACATAATCGAGGTCCAGTACCGGCGTACCCTGATAGACGCCAACCGAGATCGCTGCCACAAAATGCTTCAATGGAATCGCCACAATCGCCTTGCTACCCTGCAATTTCAAAAAAGCATCATAGGCGGCAACCATGGCGCCGGTGATCGATGCGGTGCGCGTTCCGCCGTCAGCCTGGATGACGTCGCAATCAAGATGCAAGGTCCGTTCGCCGAAGGCCTGCAGGTCGAACGCGGCGCGCAGCGAGCGGCCGATCAGGCGCTGGATTTCCTGGGTCCGGCCGGATTGCCTGCCACGGGCAGCTTCGCGGTCCATACGGGTGTTGGTCGAACGTGGCAGCATGCCATACTCGGCGGTCAGCCACCCCCGCCCTTTGCCCTTAAGAAAAATCGGGACTTTTTCTTCCAGGCTAGCGGTGCAGATCACATGGGTATCACCAAACTCGACCAGAACCGATCCTTCAGCATGCTTGGTGTAGTTTCGGGTCAGACGCACTATACGCAATGCATCGGCTGAGCGGCCGCTGGGGCGGGTAATCGGGATCATATGTCTAATTCCTTCCTTGAAATTTAATTCATGTCGTATCGGGTAAATGTTTTAAATATTTTTTTAAATAGCACCACGGATTCCGGCGATGCCCCTTTCGATATCGGCATCGGTAAAGCAATCTGCAGCATCTATTGCGCCCAGGCGTGGCACCTGAATAGTCGTGGTCAGGCTGTCCATCGACAAGGCATGGGTGAAAATTGACGGAGACGAATCATCCATGTTGGGGTCATTGCCCCGGGCCATTACCCGAGCAGTAACATTATCGCTGCTTTTGCCGACAATCCCAAGCGCCGTGCTAACCGGCACCGCCCCTACAATGGTGCTGCCTAGCAGCTGCTTCGCCAGCACATGATCCGGCAACATCGACCACAGTCCTTCGGAACAAAGGGGCATGACATCACCGACTTGCAAGTTGACACGGCGCGACAACTCGACAATCGGCATGTTAGTGGCACCCAGACAATTGAACAGTTTGTTGCGATCCGGATGAGTGGCGCGCTCGGAAGGATCGGCTTTGTCCTGCGCGATTAGGCTCTCGATGCGCGAATGATCACGGGTGTGCGCCAAAATCTGACCATCGTACATCCAGTACAGACGCGAATCGTCGCAATACGCCCAGAACGCGATGTTATGCTGGATCAGGCACGCCACGACAGTGATGCGCGGCGTTTCCGATAAATTGTGAACATTGCGATACCGATGAATTTCCATGTTGGCCGCATAAAACACGTCCTCCAGGAATCGCTCAGGATTCTTGATATACGGTTGCGCATTTTTATGGAACAAAGAGCCGATGGTTTACATCGTAATATTCGCCGCGATCTTACAGTGCAGGTGAGCGCCATGCCATTGTTCAGCGGCAACAGCAACGCGTCGCGTATAAAGCTGTAGTCAATCCGCTTCCGGTTGCCTTTGCGGCCGCCAATCTGGTTTCTTGGGTAAACTGAAAGTCGCATGAAAAACTCTATGAGAGTGACGCTTATTAACGATGTGGCACAAAAAGATGCCGCAAAAAGTACAGTGAGAATTTAACCACGCAGCGCATCAGCAAAGCGCGTTAAAGGGTATTTTCCTGAATCTTGCGAAATTGGATGTGCGTTAAAAATAGACTGCAAAATCTGCGCGTCACCATGTCGCGCAAGCCGATCTCCTCTTCCTGCCCGGCTCCACCAACACCTGCTGTACCACGAATACGCTTTGCGGGTGCTACAGTGGGTCGATCATCAGACACTAGCGCAACACCTGAATTAGCTCCACGGTGGGGGGGGGTACAAGGCTTCCGGCTTACGGAATGGCCTGCCATCTTGTCGTTGACCTTGCGCTGATCGACCGTCTGGGGTGGAGAGCCGACCATGCAAGAAAAAATCGACGCACCGATGCTGTAGATATCGGTAGGTAATCCTCCTACAAAAAAGTGTTAGCATGGGATGAGTTCGGCCTCGATCCACAAGTGGCGGAGCAAATACGGTGGCATGGATGCGTCGATGATGATGCGGATGAAAG
>DCSW01000094.1:2898-18847 GCA_002325825.1 Collimonas sp. UBA1456 | reverse complement strand
TTGAGCTGAAGCTCACAGTTTTTCAAAGTTCCCTGCATTTTTCAAGACAGCCAAAAGGGTGCTCAACGACCCATCGCTATGGCATAACTTTAAAAGCCGGAATTCTGGGGTAACTGTTACGCCCATGAGGCTGCTGTTGCGGCGCTGGCATATGGCAGCCAGACCTTCGGCCCGCAGCGCATCGTGACACGATCATCGCACCGAACAACCGTCAATCAATCAAGCTGTTGGAAAAGATCGGCTTGAAACCATTTTGCGCCTTACAGGCGCTGCCGCAGAGACCAGTTTGTGTGCCTGCCTTTTCGACTGATGTGCGGTGACGGTGGGCACTACTGAGCGAATTGAGCGTGCGCAGATATACTTGCTGATGTTTCTGTATCATTGCCGACATTGTTAGGTTTATTTGAAAGCCCCGCACATGCTGATCGTTTTGTCGCCCGCAAAATCCCTTGATTACACTACTCCTAGCACTATCGATAGCCACACCACACCGGATTTCATCGACCATTCTGCTGAATTGATTGAGGTCCTCAAGCAGTTGTCGCCGGCACAGATTGCTAGCATGATGAAAATCTCCGATCCACTGGCGCGATTGAACACTGCTCGTTTCGCCTCGTGGTCGAAGACCTTTACCAGCGACAACTCCAAGCAAGCTATCATGGCCTTCAACGGTGACGTCTACGAAGGTCTGAATGTGCCAACGCTGGACCGCGCGCAGTTAAGCTATATTCAACACCATGTGCGGATTTTATCTGGGCTGTATGGCGTGCTACGGCCGCTTGATCGGATTCAGCCTTACCGGCTCGAGATGGGCACCAGCCTGAATAACCCGCGTGGCAAGAATCTTTATGCTTTCTGGGGCGATACGGTGACACTGGCTTTGAATCAACAGTTGGCCACTCAGAAGAAGAAGACGTTGGTCAATCTGGCGTCGGAAGAATATTTCAAGGTGGTCAAACCATCAGTGCTGGAGGCGCCGATTATTTCGCCGGTTTTTGAAGACTGGAAGAATGGTGAATACAAGATCATTTCGTTTTACGCCAAACGTGCGCGTGGACTGATGGCGCGTTACGCGGCATTGAACCAGATTACTGATCCAGAACAACTCAAGCACTTCGATCTCGACAATTACTGCTATATCCCGCAGCATTCCGATGTGGGGCGCTGGATGTTCCGCCGACGTTTGGCTGGCAATTTTTTTGCGTAACAATTGGTTGGAGCGATTGTTAAACATTTTATTGCTGGTTTGACCGCTTTCGCTGCAGCACGTTAGAATGTTTGTTTATTAAAATCCTAGGCAATGCTAAGTATGCGTCGCAAACTTGTAGCGGGTAATTGGAAAATGAATGGCAATCTGGTTGCCAATGCGGCGTTGCTGGCGGAAATCAGGGCTGCTGCGGTCTCTCCAGCATGCGACATTGCGCTGTGTGTGTCGGCGCCTTATTTTTTTCAGTGTCAAGCCGTGCTTGCTGGATCGGCAATAGCTTGGGGTGGCCAAGATGTGTCGGCACATGTGGCCGGCGCGTATACTGGCGAGGTATCAGTATCGATGTTGAAGGATTTTTCTTGCTGCTACGTTATCGTTGGTCACTCCGAGCGGCGTGCCTATCATGCCGAGAGCGATGCTGTCGTGGCACAGAAGGCGTTGCGCGTGCTAGAGGCTGGTTTGACGCCAATCGTGTGTGTCGGAGAAACTCTTGCCGAGCGTGAGGCCGGTCAGACCGAAGTGGTGGTAGGCCGTCAGCTCGACGTGGTACTGAGTGTATTGGCCGATGTCGACGTAGCCCGTATCGTCGTGGCCTATGAGCCGGTATGGGCGATCGGTTGCGGTAAGACGGCGAAGCCGCAAATGGCACAAGATGTGCATCTGGCTTTGCGCACCCAACTGGCAAAGAAGCATGCTGCAGCAGCGCTGCAGGTAAAGATTTTGTATGGCGGCAGCATGAAGCCAGGCAATGCGGTTGAACTGCTGGCCATGCCGGATATCGACGGCGGGCTGATCGGCGGTGCTGCGTTGAACTCTTCGGATTTCCTGGCGATCGTTGCTGCGGCATGATTGAAAGTGGTCGCATCGATGTAGTAAGTGAAAAGATTAATAGGGCGCAGGTGCCATCGAGGCTCGGCAGTTCGGATCAAGTAAATATAGGCTCAACTCTTATTGGAATTCATTAAATGAATGCAGTATTTAACATCATCGTCATCCTTCAGGTTGTGTCGGCATTGACGATCATCGGTCTTGTGCTGCTGCAACATGGTAAGGGAGCCGACATGGGCTCGGCGTTTGGCTCGGGCGCCTCGGGCAGCCTGTTTGGCGCCAGTGGTTCGTCGAACTTCCTGTCGAAATCGACTGGACTGGCCGCAGCAATTTTCTTCATCGCTACATTGGCGTTGGTTTATCAGGGTAATCATCGCGGCAATGCTATCGGCGGCGTGATGGATAGCCTACCGCAAGTGTCGACGACGGCTGCCGAAATTCCTGCCACACTGGCGGCACCAGTGGTGCCGGCTGATGCCGCTGCTGACTCGGCAAGTGTTGTGGCAGCAGCGGCTCCCGTGCCTACGTCATCGACCGGTAGCGCGCAATCTAACCAGATTCCGAAGTAATTATTTGTGGGGTAGAGCGAGTAAATTGCCGAGTTGCGGCGAATTACTCTGTCTAAGAAAAATTAAATGCAATTGCAGAGTGAACTTGCTAAATTTTAACCCTTTTGCATTGAACAAAAGTACTAAAGCAGGTTAAAATTAAAAATTATGCCGACGTGGTGAAATTGGTAAACACGCTATCTTGAGGGGGTAGTGGCGAAAGCTGTGCGAGTTCGAGTCTCGCCGTCGGCACCAAAGAGCATAAGGCCAGCAACGGTTTCCTCTGCGCTGACTTTTTATCGAGGAAGTGTAGTTTGGTTTGCCGGATTGGGGGCGTCAGGTTTGATAAAACAGATCTGCAAATCACTCTACTGACAGTTCAAACTACTGGCGCATAATCGTGAACCTCGAAAATTATTTTCCTATCCTGTTGTTTATTTTGATCGGTATTGCGGTCGGTATTGCACCGCAACTAATTGGTCGTATTCTTGGGCCGCATCGGCCTGATTCCCAAAAGACATCTCCTTACGAATGTGGCTTTGAAGCATTTGAAGATGCGCGCATGAAGTTCGATGTGCGTTATTACCTTGTCGCCATTTTGTTCATCTTGTTCGATCTGGAAACCGCCTTCTTTTTCCCGTGGGGTGTCGCAATACGTGACCTTGGTTGGCAGGGCTTCGTCACGATGATGGTGTTTATCATTGAATTCGCGGTGGGTTTCTGGTACATCTGGAAGCGCGGCGCGCTGGATTGGGAGTAAGTCATGTCTATTGAAAGTGTTTTGAACGAAGGCTTTGTCACCACCACGGCTGATAAATTGATCAACTGGATTCGTACCGGCTCGTTGTGGCCGATGACCTTTGGCCTGGCTTGCTGTGCAGTTGAGATGATGCATGCCAGCGCTTCGCGTTACGACATGGACCGTTTTGGTGTGATCTTCCGTCCGTCGCCGCGTCAGTCAGATGTGATGATCGTGGCCGGTACGTTGTGCAACAAGATGGCACCTGCCTTGCGCAAGGTGTATGATCAGATGCCGGAGCCGCGCTGGGTGATTTCGATGGGTTCCTGCGCCAATGGCGGCGGTTACTATCACTATTCGTATTCGGTGGTGCGCGGTTGCGATCGCATTGTTCCGGTCGATATCTATGTTCCAGGGTGCCCGCCGACCGCTGAAGCCTTGCTGTATGGCATCATCCAGTTACAAAACAAGATTCGCCGCACCAATACGATTGCGCGCTAAAAGAACACAATGACGATTAAACTGGAAATTCTTGAAGCCGCTGTACGCAATGCACTTGGCGATGACCTTCAAAGCTTGACCGTTGCCTTGGGCGAGATCACGATCGTCGTCAAGGCTTCGAATTATCTTTCCGCGATGCGCGTTCTGCGTGACCATGCCGATACTCGTTTTGAAGAATTGATCGATCTTTGTGGCGTCGATTATTCGACCTATAGCGACGGTTCCTGGGACGGCGCGCGCTTCGCGGCGGTATCGCACTTGCTGTCGATTGAGCACAACTGGCGTCTGCGCGTGCGGGTATTTGCCACCGACGACGAACAACCTATTCTGGCTTCGGTGAGCGACATCTGGTCTTCGGCAAACTGGTACGAACGCGAAGCGTTCGACTTCTTTGGTATCCTGTTTGAAGGCCACAACGACTTGCGCCGCATCCTCACCGACTACTGCTTCATCGGTTATCCGTTCCGCAAGGACTTCCCGGTTTCGGGCTATGTCGAGATGCGCTACGACGCAGAACAGAAGCGCGTAATTTATCAGCCCGTAACGATCGATCCGCGCGAAATCACGCCGCGAGTGATTCGTGAAGAGCGCTACAGGATCAAATAATGGCAGAAATCAAGCACTACACGCTGAACTTCGGCCCGCAACATCCGGCGGCACACGGCGTTTTGCGTCTGGTGCTGGAGCTGGATGGAGAAGTAATCCAGCGTGCCGACCCGCATATCGGCCTGCTGCATCGTGGCACCGAAAAGCTGGCGGAGCAGAAAACCTACCTGCAATCCGTGCCATACATGGATCGTCTCGACTATGTGTCGATGATGTGTAATGAGCACGGCTACGTCATGGCAATCGAGCGTCTGCTGGATCTGGAAGTGCCGCTGCGTGCACAGTACATCCGCGTCATGTTCGACGAGATAACTCGTCTATTGAACCACCTGATGTGGATCGGCGCGCATGCGCTCGACGTCGGCGCTATGGCGGTGCTGCTGTATGCATTCCGTGAACGCGAAGACCTGATGGATTGTTATGAAGCCGTCTCCGGTGCTCGTATGCATGCGGCCTATTACCGCCCAGGCGGCGTCTACCGCGACTTGCCGGACGCCATGCCGCAGCATAAGGCATCGTTGGTGCGTAATGCCAAGGCTATCAGAGCTCTTAATGAAAATCGTCAGGGTTCGCTGCTTGATTTCATTGAAGACTTCACCCTTCGTTTCCCGAAATACGTCGACGAATATGAAACACTGTTGACCGATAATCGTATCTGGAAGCAGCGTCTGGTCGGTATCGGTGTGGTCTCGCCGGAGCGCGCCAAGGCAATGGGCTTTACCGGCCCAATGCTGCGCGGTTCAGGCGTCGAGTGGGATCTTCGTAAGAAGCAGCCTTATGAAGTTTACGACTTGCTCGATTTTGACATCCCGGTCGGTAAAAACGGCGACTGCTATGACCGTTACCTGGTGCGCGTGGAAGAAATGCGCCAGTCCAACCGGATCATCAAGCAATGCGTAGAATGGCTGCGAAACAACAGCGGCCCGGTCATTACCGATAACCACAAGGTTGCACCGTCGTCTCGGGTCAACATGAAATCCAACATGGAAGAGCTGATTCACCATTTCAAGCTCTTCTCCGAAGGACTCCACGTGCCGCCGGGCGAAGCGTATGCGGTAGTCGAGCATCCGAAGGGCGAGTTCGGTGTCTACATCATATCGGACGGTGCCAACAAGCCTTATCGTCTGAAGATCCGTGCACCTGGCTTCCCGCACCTGCAAGGGTTGAATGAAATGGCCAAGGGTCACATGATCGCGGATGCCGTCACCATCATCGGTACGCAAGATATTGTTTTCGGTGAAATTGACCGTTAAGTCTGCTGTACGATATTAGTCAGTTGGGGACATAATAATTCGCCACGCTACGGTGGCTTTTAGATTCCATTTTCAATTTGTTGATTTGTTAAATACTACCGCGCACGAATGGCCAGCACATGTTGTTAAGTCAAAATACATACAAGAAGATTGATCGCGAGGTGGCGAAATTTCCTGCCGACCAAAAGCAGTCGGCGGTGATGGCCGCGTTGGCGATTGCACAGGACGAAAAGGGTTGGCTGGCGCCGGAAACCATGCGTGATGTCGCCGATTACCTCGGCATGCCTGCTATAGCGGTGCAAGAAATCGCGACTTTTTACAATATGTACAACACCAAGCCGGTCGGCAAATACAAGATCAGTATCTGCACCAACTTGCCTTGCCAGTTGTCCGGTGGTGAGCGTGCAGCATTGCATCTGAAGAGCAAGCTCGGCATCGATTTTCGTGAAACTACTGCTGACGGTCAGTTTACGCTAGTCGAGGGAGAATGTATGGGAGCCTGTGGCGATGCACCGGTGCTGCTTGTCAATAACAAACGCATGTGTAGCTGGATGTCGAATGAAAAGATTGATGGCTTGTTAGTGGAACTCAATGAGATAACTCCAAAATGACTTGCCTACACGACCGTCATATCAATCCGCTAATTCTGGCCAACCTGAACGGCAACAACTGGCACTACGCCGATTACGTCAACCGTGGTGGTTACACCGCCATCAAGCGTATTTTGTCCGAAGGCATCACCTCTGAGCAAGTCATCGCTGAACTGAAGGCTGGTTCACTGCGCGGCCGTGGTGGTGCAGGTTTTCCGACCGGTCTGAAGTGGAGCTTCATGCCACGCCAGTTCCCGGGCCAGAAGTATCTGGTGTGTAATACCGACGAAGGCGAGCCTGGCACATTCAAGGACCGCGATGTCATCCGCTACAACCCGCATGCTTTGATCGAAGGCATGACCATCGGCGCTTACGCTATGGGTATTTCGGTTGGCTACAATTATATCCACGGCGAGATCTGGTCTGGTTACGAACGCTTTGAAGACGCATTGGAAGAGGCGCGTGCCGCCGGCGCTTTGGGCAACAAAATTTTCGGCAGCGAATTCAATTTTCAGATTCACGCATTTCATGGCTACGGCGCGTATATCTGCGGTGAAGAAACCGCTTTGTTGGAATCGCTGGAAGGCAAGAGGGGTCAGCCGCGCTTCAAGCCACCTTTCCCCGCCAGCTTTGGTTTGTATGGCAAGCCGACAACGATCAACAACACCGAGACTTTCGCAGCGGTGCCTTTCCTGCTGAACATGGGCGGCGAAGCCTATGCAGCATTGGGTAAGCCGAACAACGGCGGCACCAAAATTTTCTCGATTTCCGGCGACGTCGAACGGCCGGGCAATTACGAAGTGCCATTGGGTACGCCGTTTGCCAAACTGATGGAGCTGGCCGGCGGCATACACGGCGGCAAGAAGATTAAGGCTGTGATTCCTGGTGGCTCATCTTCTCCGGTGATTCGCGGCGAGGTTATGATGGATATCGATCTTGATTACGATTCGATCGCTAAGGCTGGCTCGATGCTGGGTTCCGGCGCTGTGATCGTGATGGATGAAACACGTTGCATGGTGAAGTCGCTGCTGCGACTGTCGTACTTCTATTTTGAAGAATCCTGCGGCCAGTGTACGCCATGCCGCGAAGGTACAGGCTGGCTATATCGCATAGTGCATCGCATCGAAACCGGCCATGGACGTTCGGAAGATATGGAGTTGTTGGATACGGTCGCAGGCAACATCATGGGCCGGACAATCTGTGCACTCGGCGATGCAGCGGCGATGCCGGTGCGTGGATTTCTGAAAAATTATCGTAAAGAATTTGAGTATCATATAGAGCATAAGCACTGCTTGGTGCCTGCGTATGTTTAATGCTAACTATGGAGTCATCCATGCGCTTTCTGGGATTCGTGTTACTGCTTAGGATCTCAACCAATATGGATTGCTGCATTCGCGTGAATGACGATGTAGGTTTATGTAGAGTACAGCGCAAACAGTGCTTGAAACACTTAGGCAAGAAAAGCAAAAGTCATGGTTGAAATCGAAATAGACGGCAAGAAAGTGGAAGTCCAAGAGGGAAGCATGATAATGGATGCTGCCAACAAGATTGGCACATATATTCCGCATTTCTGCTATCATAAAAAGCTCTCCATCGCTGCCAACTGCCGCATGTGCCTGGTCGAGGTGGAAAAAGCACCTAAGGCCTTGCCGGCCTGCGCCACGCCGGTAACTGCCAGCATGATCGTTCGTACCGCCAGCGACAAGGCAACTACCGCGCAGAAGAGCGTGATGGAATTCCTGTTGATCAACCACCCGCTCGATTGTCCGATCTGTGATCAAGGCGGCGAGTGCCAGTTGCAGGATTTGGCGATGGGCTACGGCAAATCTTCGTCCCGTTACGAAGAAAAAAAGCGTGTGGTCGCGCCGAAAGAAGCTGGTCCGTTGATCTCTATGCAGGAAATGAGCCGTTGCATCCAATGCACCCGCTGCGTTCGCTTCGGCCAGGAAATTGCCGGCGTGATGGAATTCGGTATGGTTGGTCGCGGCGAACACTCCGAGATCACGACTTTCATCGGCAAGACCGTCAATTCCGAATTGTCCGGCAATATGATCGATCTGTGTCCAGTCGGTGCACTGACCTCCAAGCCGTTCCGCTACAGCGCCCGTACCTGGGAATTGTCACGCCGCAAATCGATCAGCCCGCATGATGGACTGGGTGCCAACCTGGTGGTGCAAGTCAAAGCCGGCAAGGTGATGCGTGTACTGCCGCTGGAAAACAACGACGTCAACGAATGCTGGCTGTCGGACAAGGATCGCTTCGCCTATGAAGGTTTAAATAGCGCCGAGCGTCTGACCAAGCCGATGCTCAAGCAAGATGGCAAGTGGCGGGAAGTCGAATGGCAAACTGCGCTGGAATATGTCGCGCATGGCTTACGCAACATCCGCCACGAACATGGCGCCGATGCGATTGCTGCGCTGGGTACGCCTTACTCGACGCTGGAAGAACTGTCGTTGCTGCAGAAAGTGGTGCGCGGCCTGGGTTCCGAAAACATCGATTTCCGTTTGCGTCAGTCCGACTTCGCACTGGATGGCAGAGTTACGCCATGGCTGGGTATGTCGATCAATGAATTCGCGCAGCTGAATCGCGCCTTCGTCATCGGTTCGTTTCTGCGCAAGGATCATCCTTTGCTGTCGGCACGCCTGCGCCTGAGTGTCAAACGCGGTGCGCAGTTGAGTATCCTGCACGCGACTGACGACGATCTGTTGATGCCGGTTGCGAACAAGATTATCGCTGCACCGTCAGCCTGGTTGGCATCGCTGGCACAAGTCGCGGTCGCTGTGGCGCAAGCCAAGAGCGTTGCTGTTCCAGTTGGATTCGAGAATGTCGAGACATCAGCTGCTGCCAAGCAAACTGTAGCTAGCTTGCTGGCTGGTGAAGCCAAGGGCGTCTTCCTCGGCAACGCAGCGGCGCAACATCCACAAGCGTCGCAACTACACGCATTGGCGCAATGGATTGCAGAACAAACCGGCGCTAAGTTCGGTTACCTGACTGAAGCCGGCAATACCGTCGGTGGCTACTGGGCCAACGCGTTGCCGGCCGCTGGCAAGGGCCATAATGCACACCAGAGTTTCGCGCAGCCGCACAAAGCATATGTATTGCTGAACGCCGAACCGGAGCTGGATAGCTTCGATCCGCAAGTCGCTCGTGCTGCATTGGACAAGGCTGAGATGGTGGTGGCGTTGTCGGCCTACAAGCACGGCGCCGATTACGCCGACGTGCTCCTGCCGATTGCGCCTTTTACCGAAACTTCCGGTACCTTCGTCAACTGCGAAGGCCGTGCTCAAAGCTTCAACGGAAGTGTTAGGCCGCTCGGCGATGCTCGTCCGGCATGGAAAGTATTGCGCGTGTTGGGTAACTTGCTGGGCCTGTCAGGTTTCGATTACGACACCTCCGAAACGATCCGCGATGAAGTGCTTGGCATCGGCGAAGTCACTGAAGCTAACTCGCAGGCACGCTTGAACAACTGGTCCGATTTGCAGCCGCAAGCTACTTCCCGAGCGGTTAATGGCGGGTTGGAGCGGATTGCCGATGTGCCGATTTATTTCGCTGATGCGGTAGTGCGTCGTGCGCCATCGCTACAGAAGACCGTCGACGGCCGGGCGCCGCAGGCATGGTTGTCGGCAGCGCTGGCAGCAAAATTGTGTATCGCCACCGGCGATCTGGTCAACCTCAAACAAGGGCACGGCGCGGCTGCATTGCTAGCCGCGATTGATTCGACGCTGCCAGAAAACGTGGTGCGGGTGGCTGCGTCGCATGCTTCGACTGCAGCATTGGGCGCGATGTTTGGTTCTATCGTCGTGGAGAAAGTATGATGGATTATTTCAGCGCCACCATCAATTCTACCGGTGCCGACTGGTTCGGTTTCATCTGGCCGTTGATCTGGAACTTGATCAAGATCAGCGGCGTGGTCGTGCCGTTGTTGCTGTGCGTGGCCTACATGACGTACTGGGAGCGCAAGCTGATCGGCTGGATGCATATCCGCCTGGGTCCTAATCGCGTGGGTCCTGCCGGTTTGCTGCAACCGATCGCTGACGCCCTTAAGCTGCTGCTGAAAGAAGTTACGTTGCCGGTACGCGCTAACAAGGTATTGTTCTTCATCGCTCCGATTATGACCATTATGCCAGCTTTGGCTGCTTGGGCAGTCGTGCCTTTTGGCCCAGAGACTGTACTTGCTGATGTCAACGCCGGTTTGCTGTTCGTGATGGCGATTACGTCGATGGAAGTGTATGGCGTGATCGTCGCCGGCTGGGCATCCAACTCCAAGTATGCTTTCCTCGGTGCCATGCGTGCTTCAGCACAGATGGTTTCCTACGAAATCGTGATGGGCTTCGCTTTGGTGATCGTGTTGATGGTGTCTGGCAGCCTAAATCTGACAGATATCGTGATGGCGCAAAGCAAGGGCTATTTCTATGATCACGACTTCGCCTTCTTGTCATGGAACTGGCTGTCGTTGTTTCCTGTGTTCCTGATTTATTTCATTTCTGGCATCGCCGAAACTAACCGTCATCCGTTCGACGTGGTGGAAGGCGAATCGGAAATCGTTGCCGGTCACATGATCGAATATTCTGGCATGTCGTTCGCGATGTTCTTTCTAGCTGAATATGCCAACATGATTTTGATATCGATCCTGACAGCGTTGCTGTTCATGGGCGGCTGGGCATCGCCGTTGTCGATGCTGGACTGGATTCCTGGCTGGATTTGGCTTGGCACGAAGACATTCTTTATGTTGTCGGTATTTATCTGGGTGCGTGCTTCGTTCCCGCGCTATCGCTATGACCAGATCATGCGCTTGGGCTGGAAAGTGTTTATCCCACTGGTTCTCGCGTACCTGGTGATTGTCGCCGCCTGGATCCAAAGTCCATGGAATATCTGGAAGTAATGGAAGGTTTTATAGCAAATGGAAGCGATAAAGGATTTTTTCGGCAGCTTAATGCTGCTGGAACTTCTCAAGGGAATGCGGTTGACTGGCCGCTACCTATTCGCACGCAAGATTACGGTGCTATTCCCGGAAGAGAAGACGCCGCAGTCGCCGCGTTTCCGTGGTCTGCATGCGCTGCGTCGTTACCCGAATGGGGAAGAGCGCTGTATCGCGTGTAAACTGTGCGAAGCGGTATGCCCGGCGATGGCGATCACGATTGAATCGGATCAGCGTGAAGATGGCTCGCGCCGTACTACTCGATACGATATCGATCTGACCAAATGTATTTTCTGCGGATTCTGCGAAGAATCATGCCCGGTCGATTCGATCGTCGAGACCCACATCCTGGAATACCACGGTGAAAAACGCGGCGATCTCTACTACACCAAGGAAATGCTGTTGGCAATTGGTGATCGTTATGAACCGGAGATTGCTGCGGCACGTGCTGTGGATGCGGTATATCGCTAATGATTTGTCGTCATCCTCGCGCAAGCGTGGGTCCAGGTTGTTAACTAGAATGATAGATTCCTACATGCGCGGGAGTGACGTGATAAGAGTTATTTTAGTGATTTATGAAGTTTTTTAACAGATTTTTTGAGCCATTATGGGATTTAAGACATTCTTGTTCTACGTGTTTTCGGTGGTACTGGTGATCGCCGCTCTGCGCGTAATCACTGCACGAAATCCAGTGCATTCTGCGCTGTTCCTGATATTGTCGTTCTTCTCCGCAGCAGGCATCTGGATGCTGCTTAAGGCCGAATTCCTTTCTATCGTTCTGGTACTGGTGTATGTCGGTGCCGTGATGGTGCTGTTCTTGTTTGTGGTTATGATGCTGGATATAAACCTCGACAAGATGCGCGAGGGCTTCTGGGGTTATTCTTCACTGGCTGCAACAGTTGGTACTATCATCATTGGCGAAATGGCCGCCGTCTTTTTTCACGGTTTCCAGGGTACAGATGCGGATGTGCCTGCTGTCTCGGCCAACATCGGCAACACCAAGGAACTGGGTAAGCTAATCTACACCGAGTACGTTTATGCGTTTGAAATTGCCGCCGTCATCCTGCTGGTGGCGATTGTCGCTGCGGTTGCGCTGACGCTGCGTCGCCGCAAGGACAGCAAGTATTTTTCGCCTGCCGCTGCTGTCAAGGTCAAGAGCGCCAACCGGATTCGTGTGGTCAAAATGAAGCCGGAATCCAAGGTCAAGCCAGTGACGTCAGTCAATCCGACCACCCCGGCCGTATCAGCGGCTCCACAAAAATAACAAGGAAGCAATATGGTACTTTCGCTCGCTCAGCACCTGACTCTCGGTGCGATCCTGTTTGCGATCGGCATTGTCGGTATACTTCTCAACCGCAAGAACTTGATCGTATTGCTGATGGCAATCGAATTGATGCTGTTGGCGGTAAATATGAACTTCATCGCTTTTTCGTATTATCTAGGTGATGCGGCGGGGCAGATCTTCGTTTTTTTTATCCTTACCGTAGCGGCTGCCGAATCGGCGATTGGTCTTGCCATCCTGGTGACATTGTTCCGTAATCTTGGCACCATCAACGTTGAAGATCTGAACAGCCTGAAGGGCTGACGATGTTTTTTTCCGCAGGCCGTGGATGGCGAAAACGAGCAGGCAAAGAATGAGTAAAAAGCTCGCGCACAACGCGCAGATAACAAACAACGAATAAAGATAAGGTTCGTCATGGCGGGGCAACTTAACCCACAACTACTTCTTGCCGTACCGTTGGCGCCTCTGATTGGCGCTGCTATTGCGGGCTTATTTGGTACCAAGTTTTTCGGCAACCTGATCGGTCGCAAGACGTCGCATACTGTCACCATAATCGGTGTGCTGATTGCGCTGATCCTTTCGGTACAGACTTTGATGCAGGTGATCGATGGCGCGACGTTCAACGGCACCCTGTACACCTGGATGACGGTCGGCGAGATCAAGTTGGAGATTGGCTTCCTGGTCGATAGCCTGACTGCGATGATGATGTGCGTGGTGACCTTCGTGTCATTGATGGTGCATATCTACACCATCGGCTACATGAAGGACGATGAGGGTTATAATCGCTTCTTCGCCTATATCTCGCTGTTCACGTTCTCGATGTTGATGCTGGTCATGAGCAACAACTTCCTACAACTGTTTTTCGGTTGGGAGGCTGTCGGCTTGGTGTCGTATCTGCTGATCGGTTTCTGGTACACCCGACCGCCCGCGATTTTCGCCAATATGAAAGCCTTCCTGGTTAATCGTGTCGGCGACTTTGGTTTTATCCTCGGTATAGGTTTGCTGCTGGCTTACTCCGGTTCAATGAACTACGCCGAAGTGTTCGCGCAAAAGGGCATACTGGCGACGTTGACCTTACCAGGTAGCAATTGGATGCTGTTGACCGTGTCTTGTATCTGCCTGTTCATCGGCGCCATGGGTAAGTCGGCGCAGTTCCCGCTGCACGTCTGGTTGCCCGATTCGATGGAAGGTCCCACTCCGATTTCCGCATTGATTCACGCGGCAACCATGGTGACCGCCGGGATCTTCATGGTCACCCGCATGTCGCCGCTGTTCGAATTGTCCGATACCGCGTTGTCGTTCATCCTGATCATCGGCTCGATTACCGCATTCTTCATGGGTTTCCTTGGTTTCATCCAGACCGACATCAAGCGCGTGGTCGCCTACTCGACCCTGTCGCAGCTCGGCTACATGACCGTGGCATTGGGTGCTTCGGCCTACTCGGTAGCCGTATTCCACCTGATGACGCATGCGTTCTTCAAAGCTCTGCTGTTCCTTGGTGCCGGTTCGGTGATTATGG
Source organism: Collimonas sp. UBA1456 (assembly GCA_002325825.1). Taxonomy (GTDB): domain Bacteria; phylum Pseudomonadota; class Gammaproteobacteria; order Burkholderiales; family Burkholderiaceae_D; genus Collimonas. Next base: position 4,856 of record DCSW01000094.1, on the reverse strand, counting down.
GCTTGCATCACGATCAGGACATGCGCAATATGGGTGGTCTGCGCAAGTACATGCCGATCACCTGGATAACCTCGCTGATTGGCTCGTTGGCGCTGATCGGAACACCGTTCTTCTCTGGCTTCTATTCGAAGGAAAGCATCATCGAAGCGGCCCATGCATCGACGCTGTTCGGATCCGATTTTGCTTACTTTGCAGTGCTTGCCAGCGTCTTCGTGACCGCTTTCTATTCGTTCCGTATGTATTTTATGGTGTTCCATGGCGAAGAGCGTTTTGGTAAGACGCATGACGGTCGTCACAATGCTCATGCCTATGCTGCCAAGGATGCAGACGGCGCCCATGATGATCATGATGACGAAGATAATGAGCATGCGCATCATGGGCTGGTTCCGGGCCAGAGGCCTCATGAGTCGCCTTGGGTGGTGACTGTCCCATTAATCATGCTGGCTATTCCTTCGGCTGTCATCGGTTTTCTGGCGATCGAACCTATGCTGTTCGGTAGCTTCTTCAGGGGTGTGATTTTTGTCAACGAAACACACCACGCGATGGAAGAATTGTGCAACCATTTTCATGGCCCGATCAGCATGGTGGCGCATGCCTTCAGCTCAGCACCGCTGTGGTTGGCGATTGTCGGCGTGGCGTCTGCGTATTACTGCTATATAGTCAATCCGCGCTTGCCAGCAGCTATCAAGCAGAAGGCCGGCCCAATCTTTACCTTGCTGGATAATAAATACTATATGGACAAGTTCAACGATGTGGTTTTCTCAGGTGGTGCCCGCGTGTTGGGTCGCGGCCTTTGGAATGTCGGCGATCGTGGTCTGATCGATGGTCTGATAGTCAACGGCAGCGTCAAAGCCATCAACCGGTTCTCGAAGATTACCCGTCTTTGGCAGTCCGGATACATCTATCACTACGCATTCGTGATGATTATCGGCGTGCTGAGTTTCCTAGTTTGGTTCATGCCATTTCCATTTTCCAAATAAGCTGGCGAAGCAAACTCAGTAAAGTAGATCGATAATAAGATATGTTGCAGTCAACTTTTCCTCTTCTAAGTCTCGCGATCTGGTGTCCGGTCGCGTTCGGTATCCTCGTGCTGGCAGTTGGTCGCGATGACAATCCTACTTTGGTGCGCTGGCTGTCGCTGCTGGGTGCGGCGGTCAGTTTTATGGTGACGTTGCCAGTATTGCGAAAATTCGACAACGCGTTCCACGGCATGCAATTCGTCGAGAAAGCTGCCTGGATTGATCGCTTCAACATCAATTATTTCCTCGGCATCGACGGCATATCGTTGTGGTTCGTCCCGCTGACTGCCTTTATCACTGTACTGGTGGTGGTCGCAGCGTGGCAAGTGATCGAGAAGGGGGTGGCGCAATACATGGGCGCCTTCCTGATCCTCTCGGGCCTGATGCTAGGGGTTTTCTGTGCACTGGACGGCATGCTGTTTTACGTATTCTTTGAAGCGACGCTGATCCCGATGTTCATCATCGTCGGTGTCTGGGGCGGCGCCAACCGTGTGTATGCTGCGATCAAGTTCTTTTTGTATACGCTGATGGGCTCGCTGGCCATGCTGGTTGCTTTGCTATACCTGTACTTCCAATCGGGCGGTAGCTTCGACATCCTGATCTGGCATGAGTTGCCGTTGGGCATGACGGAACAGATTCTGATTTTCATGGCGTTCTTGATGGCGTTTGCGGTAAAGGTGCCGATGTGGCCGGTGCATACTTGGTTGCCGGATGCCCATGTGGAAGCGTCTACTGGTGGTTCCGTGGTGTTGGCGGCGATCATGCTGAAGCTGGGTGGTTATGGTTTTCTGCGTTTCTCGTTGCCGATCACGCCTGATGCCAGCCATTATCTGGCCGATTTCATCATCATTTTATCGTTGATTGCGGTGATCTATATCGGTCTGGTGGCGCTGGTGCAGAACGACATGAAGAAGTTGATCGCCTATTCGTCGATCGCGC
>DCSW01000094.1:1822-2840 GCA_002325825.1 Collimonas sp. UBA1456 | reverse complement strand
CATGTTCTTGTGCATCGGCGTGCTGTATGACCGTATGCATACTCGCCATATCGCCGAATACGGCGGTGTGGTCAACGTCATGCCGCGTTTCGCCGCGTTGTTCGTGCTGTTCTCGCTGGCTAACTCGGGTCTACCTGGCACTTCTGGTTTCGTTGGCGAATTCATGGTGATCCTTGGCGCGGTTAAGTTCAATTTCTGGATCGGTATGTTGGCGGCAACTGCGTTAGTTCTTGGTGCGGCTTACTCGCTGTGGCTGGTCAAGCGCGTGGTGTTCGGCAAGATCACGAATCATCATGTGAAAGAAATGCTGGACCTGAACAAACGTGAATTTGCCATGCTGGGTGTGCTTGCGATTGCGGTGATTGCGATGGGCGTGTACCCGGCGCTATTTACCGATGCAATGCAAGCAGCGGTGTCTGATTTGCTCAAGCATGTCGCCATTACCAAATTAAACTGATGAATTACGGGGCAGGTTGGTTGAGTCGATCTAACGCGACGATTTATTCTGTTCCCAACTGACCAGAAGCGCAGTGTAAAAAATAAGTGGCAAATAAATGAATAACATGAACCTGATCCCTGTGTATCCGGAAATCTTTCTGCTGACTGCGACCTCCGCCGTCCTGCTGATCGATATGTTCGTTTCGGATGCTAAGCGCCATATCACCTATTACTTGACGCTCGCTGTGCTGGCAGCATGTTTCGTATTGACGCTTGGTGCCTTCCAAAGCGGGGTGACGGTCTACACGTTCCACAACATGTTCGTTTCCGATCCGCTGAGCAGCTTGTTGAAGATGCTTTCTTATGTTGCCGTGGCGATGACTCTGGTGTATTCGCGCCGCTATGTTGCCGAGCGCGGCATGGTGAGTGGCTATCTTGGCGGTGAATTCTATCCACTGGCTTTGTTCACGTTGTTGGGCCAGATGGTGATGATCTCCGGCAGTAATTTCCTCAGCATCTATCTGGGCCTGGAGTTGATGTCGTTGTCCTTGTACGCGCTGGTGGCGCTGCGTCGCGATAG
>DCSW01000094.1:0-1787 GCA_002325825.1 Collimonas sp. UBA1456 | reverse complement strand
GTCGATGTTGTATGGGGCTACCGGCTCGCTCGATCTGATCGAAGTCACGCGCGCAGCCGCATCTGGTAATGTCAACCAGATCGTACTAGTGTTCGGCGTGGTGTTCATAGTTGCTGGTCTGGCGTTCAAATTGGGTGCAGTGCCTTTCCACATGTGGGTGCCTGACGTTTATCAAGGTGCGCCGACCGCGGTCACTTTGTTGCTGGGCGGTGCGCCGAAGCTGGCGGCATTTGCGATTTGCTTCCGCTTGCTGGTCGAGGCGCTGTTGCCGCTGGCTTTTGATTGGCAGCAGATGCTGACGGTACTGGCTGTGCTGTCGATGGCGATCGGTAACATCACTGCGATCGCGCAAACCAACATTAAGCGCATGCTGGCTTATTCGACGATTTCACATATGGGTTTCTTGTTGCTCGGCCTGTTGGCTGGCGTGGTGAATGGCAATCTATTCTCCGCCGCCAATGCTTATAGTTCGACACTGTTCTATGTGATCACCTACGTGATGACCACGCTCGGCACCTTCGGTGTGATCATGCTGCTAGCGCGTTCCGGTTTTGAAGCCGAAAGCATGGATGATTTCAAAGGCTTGAATCAACGCAGCCCGTGGTTTGCCGCAGTGATGCTGGTCTTGATATTGTCGTTGGCTGGCATTCCCCCGCTGATGGGTTTCTACGCCAAGTTATCGGTGCTGCAGGCAGTTCTGGGCACTGGTCAGCTATGGTTAGCAGTGGTAGCAGTTTTGTTCTCGTTGATCGGTGCCTTTTACTATTTGCGTGTGATCAAACTGATGTATTTCGATGAGCCGCAAGATACTTCTAAGATCATCGCATACGCAGATGTACACGTATTGCTCAGTCTGAACGGTCTTGGGGTGTTGGTATTGGGATTGTGGCCTGGCTTGCTGATGGATGCGAGCACCACGGCAATTGTGCGCACGCTGACCGCCTTTCTTAGTCGAGTACTGTCGTAGTATTGTGGATGCCTCTATTTTTAACTTGTTCGTTATTTGGTTGGCGCTGCTTGCTGCCAATTTGCCATTCTTTAATGATATCGATAATATCTTTTCGCAGTGCTGGGAGTTTTACGTAGTGACTGGTTATATGTTTCTGGTCTTGGCGTATCCCGGCTATGTATTGTGTTATCTGAAGAAGCATTGCTGAAAACCGCCAGTATGTGTAATCAGTCACGGGCGGCACGGTTGTCGCGCGCGCTGTCAAATTCCTACATCGATCACCCTCGCCATATTGTTACACCGCTCCTTGAGCGCTGCTATGGATAGTCACTTGAAAGAAATCCGGATTGCCAGCAGCCTTGCTTACGGATGGCTATTTCTTGAAGGTACAGCGCGATGCTATCGAGCTCCGAGAGGTAAGCCGGCCAGCCGCGAACATATCAAGCAACCCGGTACGGGTGATGACATTGTTTCTAGCGCATGGCCTGGTGGCCAGCGAGCGCAAACTAGATGACGGCGAGTTTCTCGACGTGTTTTTGGCGCCGTTGACCGAGGTGCTGATCTGGGTTCGGGAAGGGAAGGTGACCGATGTCAAGACAGTGATCGGCACCTTTTGGCTGGAAAAGTCGTGGCCGAAAACTGGCAGTTGCCTGAATAATCCTATCGTGAAAGTTACGATTGCGAAGAAAAAGAAGCCCGCGCTGCGCGCTAATCGTAGCGTGGTATAAAAGCCGCGTGACTAATGTACCGAAAAGCGCGCTTGGACTGACCATGAATGGCGAATTAAAAGTGTATCAATACTAGCCTGCGATCTATACGATTCGCCGTTCATCCCCAG
>DCSW01000056.1:150-5286 GCA_002325825.1 Collimonas sp. UBA1456 | reverse complement strand
GGAGCCGACCCACGCATCTCAATACTCATCGCCACATTGCGGACATTCACGTTATTTCACTTGGACTGCCGCATTGCGGACGGTCAACACAGGTGGAAAAGTGGACTTGGAGACATTCGGCGTTGAAAATATTTTCCACTTTATCTGGCCGCACCCCACCCTCAAGAGTTATAGCCGTACGTCCGCTTTACTGCAATCCGATTAAGGAAGTTCAATGGCTCAACGAAAGAAGCAAATTTACAAAATCCATCGAGCTTGCCTCATTCAAGCTTACCTAGGCAGAATTACTATGTTCGTCAAAGCGTTTGCGTATCTGCAAAATCTCCGGCAAATGCCGCATAAATATTTCCACTAGTTGAGGGTCGAAATGCTTGCCGCTGCTTTCTTTGATCAGTGCGACCGCATCGTCAACACTCCAAGCCTTCTTGTAAGGACGTGCGGAGGTTAGCGCGTCAAATACATCTGCTAGCGCCGCGATGCGGCCGGATTGCGGTATTGCTTCACCCGCTAGGCCATTGGGGTAGCCGCTACCATCCCACTTTTCATGATGAGTTAGCGCAATTTCTCGCGCCATGCACATCAGCTCGGAATCGTCGTCTGCCAGCAATTTCCCGCCTATGGTCGCATGGGTTTTCATAATTTCCCATTCAGGCGGCTCAAACTTGCCTGGCTTAAGTAGGATGGCATCTGGAATGCCAATCTTGCCGATATCGTGCATCGGGCTGGCGTTGAGCAAAAGCTCGCAATTTACTTCGTTCCAGCCGGCCTCGCGCGCAAGTAGAACCGAGATATGGCTCATGCGCAGAATATGATTGCCGGTTTCTTCATCGCGATATTCCGCGGCCATACCCAAGCGCTGTACCACCTGCAAGCGTGTATTGCGCAATTCCTCGGTCCGCGCCCATACCATCTCTTCAAGCACATTTTTCTGTTCATGCATCAGGCGATGAGCAAGTTGCGCGTCGAGCAGATTGCGCACGCGCATCAGTAATTCATTGCGGTCAAAAGGTTTGGTGATGAAATCACGTGCGCCGCCGGCTAGTGCGCGCAGCAAATAGTCTTTGCTATGCTGTGCAGTGAGTATGACAATGGGCGGCAACAGTGGGTCATTTAAAGCTTTGAGCTGGTCCATTACCTGGTAGCCATCTAGGTGTGGCATATTGATATCGAGAAGAATAAGGCAGGGGCGTTCTGCAATGTATTGAGAAACAACTGTGCGAGGATCTTTAATCAGCGCCAGATTTTCATAACCCTGGCCCCGCAACATTTTTTCCAGCAGTTTCAGATTGGCTGGTTCATCATCAATAATCAGGATGCTCTCTTTATTTCTGGAGCGGTTTGTCATGTTAGGTTTCTCTCCATTGGCCTGATGCAGCCTGTAATCAATTGATCAATTTTAATAAATTTGTATTGTCATTATTGCTGTGTATGCTTCAACAAGTGTTGATCCAGGGTGCTGTTCACCAGTAGTATATCGAGCGGCTTGGTTAAGTAGTCGCAAAAACCTGCTGCCATGCCGCGTTCGATGTCGCGCGCCATTGCATTAGCGGTGATAGCAATTACAGGAATTTGCGCCAGGCTGGCCTCGGCTTTTAATACTTTCAGTACCTGGTAGCCATCCATACCAGGCATGTTGATGTCGAGCAGGATCAGCGCGGGCCGGCGCGCCAGCGCCAGCTCGATGCCCAGCTCGGGAGTGTGCGCGGTGATCAAATGAATATGCTGGCGGCGTCCAAGCACCTGTGTCATCAGCCTGAGATTGGAAGGGTTGTCCTCAATATAGAGTATCGTGTATTTGGCTACACTGTCGGATTGAGATAGTTTGTCAAGTTTGCCTGAGTCAGGCAGCACTTCCTGTGGAGTCATGGCTTCTAGCGGCAGCTCGATCCAGAAAGTGCTACCTACGCCGACTTCACTATTAACATCCACCGTACCACCCATCATTTCAACAATACGGCGCGTGATGGTGAGACCGATGCCGGTGCCCTCTATGCCGCTGTCTTCGGCGTCGAGACGGTTAAAAGGTTGGAATATTTCCTGCAATCTGCCAGCAGCAATGCCCTGTCCGCTATCCTTCACCAGTATGCGAATGCGGTCGGAACCGTGCATCGTCACTTCGAGGTGCACTGTGCCGCCTTCTCGGTTGTATTTCACTGCGTTGGAAAGCAGGTTGAGCAGTATTTGTTTCAGACGTGTGCTGTCGGCGCGCACAGCAACCCCTTTTAAGTCGTTGCGGCTGATTTTAATACTGCGTCTTTCCGCGATGATACTGATCAGGGACAGGCATTCATCCACGATGGGGCAGAGCTCTACAGGCTCAAGGGACAGATCGATCTGGCCAGACTCCACTTTAGCCAAGTCGAGCACCTCGTTGATCAACTCCAGCAGGTGGTCGCCCGCCTTGGTGATTTCAGTCACGTTGTCTTGCTGTGCGGCTGTCAGTGTTTGGTCGTATTGCAGCAACTGGCCAAAACCGAGAATGGCGTTCATCGGCGTGCGCAACTCGTGGCTCATGCTAGAGAGGAATTCGGATTTGGCATGATTGGCGCGGTCGGCTTCATTGCGGGCAGCCACTAGTGCCTGCTCAACTTCGACTTGCTCGGTGATGTCCTGCACGGTGCCGGTCATACGCAATATCTTTCCTGTTGCATCAATTTCGGCTTGTGCCAGTTCATGCACATGACGCACCGTGCCGTCTGGCAAGACGATACGGTGGACCACGTTGTGGATGCCAGTCTTTTGAGCGAGTCGTTCGCTTTCTTCAACTAGCTCGTGATCTTCGGGGTGTATCGCCGCATGAAATGCCGCAACACTAGGGGCGAAGCTGCCGGGCTCATGGCCGAAGATGCGGTAGATTTCGTCCGACCAGCTCAGCTCGCCGGTCACGATATTGGCGGACCAGTTTCCGATGCGTGCCAATGCTTGTGCTTCGCGCAACTGATGTTCGCGTTCGGACAGCGCCAGCTCGGCACGTTTACGATCGTCGATGTCCTGCACTACCCCGAGCATCTGCAAAGGTTTGCCTTCAGGGTCTCGTTGTACACCTCCCCGCTCCAGTAGCCAGCGTTCTGTACCATCCGGCCATACCACGCGATGTTCAATATTGTAGGTCGCGTCGCGCTCTACACAAGCGCTGACGGCTTCTATTACTGCCTGGCGATCTTCAGGGTGCACGGCTGCGAGGAAGTTTTCGTAGGTGGTTGCTAGATTACCTTCGGGATAGCCAAACAGCGGTGCAATACGCTCAGACCAAATCAGTCCGCCAGTTTGTATATTCCAGTCCCAGGTGCCGATATTTGCGAACAGCTGACCCTGGCTCAGGCGTTCCTTGAGTTTTCCCTGCGCGAGTTCGGCTGCCTTGACATGGGTAATGTCGGTACGGATAGAAATGTATTGGTAGGGTAAGCCGCTCTCGTCCAAAAAAGGCACGATGCTGGTTTCAACCCAATAAAGCTCGCCGTTTTTGCTGCGATTGCACACCTCACCCTGCCAAACTTTGCCCGCCGAAATGGTATGCCACATATCGTCGTAAAAACTCACTGGATGCAATCCTGATTTTACGATGCGATGATTTTGTCCCAAGAGCTCTTCTCGAGCATAGCCACTGATCTCACAGAATTTATCGTTGACGAATACAATGTTTCCGGCTGCATCCGCTTCACTCACGATGGCATGCTCATCGAGTGCCTGTCGATGGCGCTCGTAGCCATACATGGCAGTACGTAAGGATTGCTCTTGCTCCAAAGATTGCCGAAAACGGCGTGCGTGCATTCCAACAACCGCCACCAAATGCGAAGGATTTACCGGTTTGACCAAAAAATGGTCGCCACCACGATCCAACGCCAGTAGTTGCGCCGAAACATCGGTTTCTGCCGACAAGTAAACAATGGGGATCGCCGCATAACGTGGATCATCACGTAGAATCGCAGCCAATTCGGCACCACTGCATTCTGGCATGTGCATGTCCACCAACAACACCTCTGCAGCAAACTCCTGTAGAAAGTCCGGTACAAGTAATGGATTTTCAAGGGCACGGATTTCCATGCCCGCGAGTTGCAACAGATGCGCATTTACTTGAAGTTGCGACTTTTGATCATCCACCATCAATACACGATAAGGGGTATGTGGTGTCAATGCGGCCGAGTCGGCGATCGTGCGTAGCAACAATTGCTGATTAATGGGCTTTGTTAAATAACGTGTCGCCCCCGCACGGTGTGCTGCCAACTTGGCGGCGATGTCCTGCCGTACTGAGAGAAAAATCACCGGCACAACGAGCAAACTCCCTACCTTCATTTCGGCGATGGTACGAGCCCCCGCATCATCACCTTCCGGAAAGACCATATCCATGATCACAGCAGCAGGTGCTTCTTGCGTCTTCACCGCGACACAAAAATCCTCTAGCGTCTCAAAAAGAGCAACTTGATAGCCTGCTCCCTCTAACACCGAACGCAACCAAGCAGCCTGCTCTCGGTCATCTTCTACTACCATGATGAGCGCAGAGGTGCTGCGTTTTTGTGACTCGGGAACTAAGTCATAGAGCGGATTAGCCGCTTGTACTGCCAAGTTCGCCAACATTGCATGCATTGCCTTTAAATCGGAGGCGGATACCGGCGCGTGCACCGATAACACGGCTGCCATCGACTCCAGTTCGCGTGCAGCACGCGAAACGTTGAGCAAACGATGCGTCCCTGCGGTACCCACCAAGCTATGTGCGGCACGATGGAGCGGTTCTAACGAATTGTTATTGCCCTGCTCCACTTTTTCCAGTAGAGCTTGCAAAGTGTCGATGCGCTCCGGTAAGTGCGCGAGGAATTCATCCCTCAAGCGGCCCAGTGCGGACTGTATATTTTCCTTCAAANNCCCCCCCTTTTATTTCATGACTTCATTGAAGTTTACTAATACGACTATATCAACCACAATGATACCCAGACTCACACTTTGATAAGATGAATTTGCACCATAGTTTTTGTTTGTAAAAAGTCAACCCGTAGGAAATTATTAAAACTTTGACCGGCTACAACCTCACATTGCGGTCATCGACGATAGGAATCTACTTTGATAGACAGCAAACAATTGACCTGTCGTGGTTATGGTTCTGCTCAATATCTCGTCTCTTTATCTCGTTTCTTTGACAGT
>DCSW01000056.1:0-127 GCA_002325825.1 Collimonas sp. UBA1456 | reverse complement strand
AAACGACTGCTGTGCCCTCTGACCTGCCTAAGATCCGTCATTACCATACAACGTGATGAGGCCATTGGGATTTTAGCAGTGTGATTGCCATATAGCGGACAGTCGCGACTGATCACTAAGGGTCGAA
>DCSW01000028.1 GCA_002325825.1 Collimonas sp. UBA1456 | reverse complement strand
GAGCCTGTAAATAGATTTGTGTAGGTATGCACGATCCAATCTAGTATTTCAAGTATATCAATACTGAGGAAGACTTCAATGCTTTATTCGGAGAGCTGTTGAAGCTGACCGTAGGAACCACGCTCAATGCGGGGTAGAAATACTGACGCCACGAGACCGCGATACCAGTTTCTAGCCACAACTGGCGCGTAAGCATCAGACTAGACTTACCCGCAAGGATGACCAAATCCTGACGTTGTATGGCAAAGGCTTATCCACGCGTTAAATCGTAAAAATCTTCAATAAAATGTAAGATTATGATGTGTATGCCACCCTCATTTCCAGGGTAACAGGCGGGTTTATTTATGATCGAATCGGCATGGTTTATTCCTATTTTTTATTTAGATAAAGCGATTACTAGCCACTTAGCATGTGGCTTTTCGATTACTAGGTCCGGAATAAATTATTGAGTATGGCGTTATTGAGTATGGCGTCAGCTTGTTACACGCTACATTGCAATACATGCGTGGCCGCGAGCGACGACAGCATCGAGCGCAACGCATAGTCGAGCGCCAGCATGTGTGACTGGCTATCGCCGATTTTCAGCGTCAATAACACCTTGTCGGTCAAATCGAACTGCGGCAGTAAATCCAAAAATGCTTTATAAGGCCGGCTGTAAGCCGCCTTATAAACAGGCGTCGCTGCCACTATTGCCGTGGCTTGTACAATTTTCTCCAGTGCCGCCTGAATCGCAGCATTCTTGAAATATCCCCCCACTCCCCGCAGCAATGCATCACCGGGCAAATCTCGCACATCCAGTTTGCTGCAGTGATGGTTAAGCAGAACCAACTTTTCACCGACATGATGCAACACCTTGGTGGACCTATGACAATCTTGAAACTTGACGCAGCATCACCATCATCGGCAATGCCGCAGTTAAACAGTGACGCGAATTATTTCGTGCCCGGCAGATAAATCTTGTCAAACACGCCGCTATCACTAAAGTGCATTTTCTATACCTTGCGCCAGCCACTGAAGTATCGTCGATGGTGAATGGGATCAGCTTCGGGAACTTCGGCGCATACTTGGCTGCCACTTTAGGATCGATAGGATGGTAATAATTGCGTGCGTCGATTTCCTGACCCTCCGGCGAGTACAGCTATTCCCCAGGTAGGCTTGCGTAATCTTGCGGGGTACCGCGCGCTTGTCGATCACTTGATCAACCACCGCAACCTGCGGTTCAGCCAGGATCCTCAACTAAGAAAACACCGTATCGAACTGGCTTTTACCGAATTTATCCTCCACCAGATATGCTTTGTTTTCCCATGACAGTAACACATCGCCAACGCCACGATCGTCAATCATGACGTTGTTACCGCTCTCTTTTCCTTCCAGTATTTTGAAAAGGCTTTGTTGTAGTCTTGATACAACTCGCGTATCGGATCGTAGGAGATATTGAGCAGCGAAAAGTCGGCCAGCCACATGGACCATCTGCGCACTCTGCTCGACCAGTGCAATAGCAATCACCAAACGAATGATTTTCCGCAACATTTGCTTCTCCCATCGAGAACGTTTTTGTTTTGGAAAACACCGCTTAATCAGCGGCCTTTAAAAATAGAAGGAATTCTTTCTTCTCCAGTTATACGAAAAAGATATGGATGGCTAATTCCTCCATCCCCCATTCCGCCACTATCTGGATCTCTCTAAATCGCGACTTTTTCATGCCAATCCTTTTGTCGTTTAATATTGCAAACAACAGAAAATTCCGTATCCAAAATGTCTTAATTTAAAGGGAGACTAATGGAGGTTTCCAGCTTGCCGACCAGATAGAGATATCGACCCAATCAACGGTGCCTTCAACTAGCGCCGGCCTGATGGCCGTATTGCCTCGGTACCGAATAGTCGTGAGTGCGGTAACGGACCAGCGCTTGTGAGGATACCCGGCTGCTTTGCTTGCGAATGACGCCATATAATATTACCGGCAAAGGCATCAGCGCCGCCCTGTCGCTGACCAGGCACTGGGCGATGGTGTCGGATTGACCGCGCAGCCACGGCACGCTGACGTTTGAGGTAGTCGTCCAGTAACTGGACATTCAAGGCGTCAAAGTCGTCTGCCACCGGCAATGGCACCATGAAGCGACGCCGACCAAAGTACGCTTTCCGGTATATTAGTCACGTGATATTTATAGTAAAACTTCCTCAAAATCACATTTAAAAAGATCTACCTTTAACTGATAGACTAGCCGCCATGTCGTACTTCGGTGCCTGCTCCACACGCTTGGTGTTGGCGTCGAGGTCTGACGGGTACTTGCGCATGCGCAGACCTACGAAACGGATTGGAGTACGAGGGTAGTTATGAAGTAACGGAGGATCTGACAGTAGCTCCGACGATGCCAGGGTGGTGGCAACGACCTGGTTGAATTGCGAAGCATGTTAATAAATGTGGAGCAAAAGAAATAGGCCGCATTTACATGCAGCCTATCTGAATCCTGGCTCCCCGACCTGGACTCGAANNGGATTAACAGTCCGTCGCTCTACCAACTGAGCTATCAGGGAATTAAAATAAAAAAATTATAGTCTTGAATTGGTCGCGTTGTCAAAGCCTTTTCTAAATTTTTCCACATCTCTTCGGGACCAGGATACTACAGCACTTTTGCGATTGCTGCGGCAACACTATCAATATTTTTTGTGTTGAGCGCAGCGACACAGATGCGGCCAGTATCAACAGCGTAAATCGAGAATTCGTCGCGCAGGCGTTCTACCTGAACTTTGCTAAGGCCGGAATAAGAAAACATGCCGCGTTGCTTGATGACGAAATTGAAATCGTGGGCTGGAGCTTGTTCCTTCAATTTCGCAACCAGCATTTGGCGCATTTGGCGAATGCGAATGCGCATGCCGGCCAGCTCTTCTTGCCACAGTTTGCGCAACTCCGGCGATGCTAGGGTGGTGGCAACAACCTGGCCGCCGTGAATCGGCGGGTTCGAGTAGTTGGTGCGAACCACGCGCTTGAGTTGCGACAGCACGCGGCCGGCTTCTTCTTTGCTGGCGGCAACGACGCTCAGTGCGCCAACACGTTCGCCGTACAGCGAGAACGATTTGGAGAACGAGTTCGAGACGAACAGTGGTCCGCCGGCATTGGCGAAACGACGAACGACTTCGCCATCGGCGTCGATGCCGTCATCGAAACCTTGGTAGGCCATGTCGAGGAAGGGAATCAGGCCGCGCTGGGTGACTACTTCAATGACTTGCGTCCACTGGTCGCTGCTCAGGTCAGCGCCAGTCGGGTTGTGGCAGCAGGCGTGCAGCACCACTACCGAGCCGCTGACCATGGTTTTCAGGACGTTGAGCATGCCGCTAAAATTAACGCCGCGGGTTGCCGCGTCGTAGTACGTATAATTGTTGACGGTGAAGCCGGCCGATTCAAACAGCGCGCGGTGGTTTTCCCAGCTTGGATCGCTGATCCAGACTTGCGTATTGTCGGCAGCAAAACGCTTCAGGAAATCGGCGCCAAGTTTCAATGCGCCGGTGCCGCCGATGGCTTGCACGGTAATGACGCGGTTCTCTTGTGCGACGGCGCTATCGGCGCCAAATACGAGTTCTTGAACAGCCTTGTTGTACGCTGCCAGACCTTCGATCGGCAGGTAGGTGCGCGGCGCCAGTTTTTCAATCAGCAATGCCTCAGCTTTTTGTACGCATGCCAGCAGTGGCACCTTGCCGTTGTCGTCGTAGTAGACGCCGACACCGAGGTTGGTCTTGTCTGGATTTTTGTCCGCATTGAAGCCTTCGGTAATGCCGAGGATCGGATCGCGTGGCGCCATTTCGATGGCGGTCAAGAGGGAGGCTGAAAGAGGTACGTTCATCGTGATAACATAAAAATTAGCTACAAGTTGAAGGTTGCAGTCGGGTTGAATACTGTGCCGGGTCACGATATAAATTGCTGCTCGGCATGGATTTACTACGGTTTATTTTACCAAAGATTGAGGCTCATGACTGACATATCACCGGTTTCCAGCGTTGTTGACGAGTCAAAAATCGTCACGTTTCTCAATTCGTCATATAAGCTGTTTCAGCCGTTTTTGCCAGCCGGCGACCAGCCTGCGGCGATCGCTAAGTTGGCCGAAGGGATCGAGGACGGGTTGTTTTACCAGACACTGCTTGGCGTTACCGGCTCTGGCAAGACTTATACGATGGCTAACGTGATCGCTCGGATGGGGCGCCCGGCCATTATTTTTGCTCCGAACAAGACGCTGGCCGCCCAGCTGTATAGCGAGTTCCGCGAATTTTTTCCGTACAACGCGGTGGAATACTTCGTCAGCTACTACGATTATTACCAGCCGGAAGCCTATGTGCCACAGCGCGACTTATTCATCGAGAAAGATTCGTCGATCAACGAGCATATCGAGCAGATGCGGCTGTCCTGTACCAAATCGCTGATGGAGCGGCGCGACGTGGTCATTGTGGCAACGGTGTCGGCGATCTACGGTATCGGTAATCCGAATGAATATCATCAGATGATCCTTACCTTGCGCGCCAAGGACAAGGTCAGCCAGCGTGATGTGATCGTGCGCCTGATCCAGATGCAATACACGCGCAACGAAATCGATTTTGGCCGCGGCACGTTCCGCGTACGTGGCGATACCATCGATGTGTTTCCGGCCGAGCATGCCGAGCTGGCGGTGCGCATCGAGATGTTCGACGATGAAATCGACAGCCTGCAACTGTTCGATCCATTGACCGGCCGCGTGCGGCAGAAGATACCGCGTTTCACGGTGTATCCCGGCTCGCACTACGTGACGCCGCGCGCCACCGTATTGCGAGCCATCGAGACCATCAAGGATGAGCTGCGCGATCGCCTTGAATTCTTTCGTAAGGAAAATAAATTAATTGAAAAACAACGCATCGAGCAGCGTACCCGTTTCGATCTGGAGATGATGCAGGAAATTGGCTTTACCAAGGGCATCGAAAACTACTCTCGCCATCTGAGTGGCGCGCTGCCGGGCGAGCCGCCGCCGACATTGGTCGATTATTTGCCGTCGGATGCGTTGATGTTTCTAGACGAATCGCATGTGCTGATCGGCCAATTGAACGGCATGTACAACGGCGACCGTGCGCGCAAGACCAACCTGGTAGATTATGGCTTCCGTTTGCCCTCGGCGCTGGATAACCGACCTCTGCGTTTCGATGAGTTCGAGGGCAAGATGCGGCAGACGATTTTCGTCTCTGCGACGCCGGCTGATTATGAAAACCAGCATGCCGACCAGGTGGTGGAGCAAGTGGTGCGGCCGACGGGCCTGATCGATCCCGTGATTGAGGTACGGCCGGCCTCGAGCCAGGTTGATGACTTGATGACCGAGGTCAATGCCCGCATCAAGAAAAACGAGCGCGTGCTAGTGACGACATTGACCAAGCGCATGGCCGAGCAACTGACGGAATTCTTGAGCGACAACGGCATCAAGGTGCGCTATCTGCACAGCGATATCGAAACGGTCGAGCGGGTCGAAATCATTCGCGATCTGCGCCTCGGCACTTTCGATGTGCTGGTCGGCATCAATCTGCTACGCGAAGGTTTGGATATTCCAGAAGTCTCTGTGGTGGCGATTCTGGACGCTGATAAAGAAGGCTTCCTGCGTTCCGAAAGGAGCTTAATTCAGACCATCGGCCGCGCCGCTCGTAATCTGAACGGCACCGCGATCCTCTACGCTGACCGCATGACCGATTCGATGCGCCGCGCAATCGACGAAACTGAGCGCCGCCGCAACAAGCAGATCGCTTTCAATGCCGCCAACGGCATCACGCCGGTCGGCATTAACAAGCAAATCAGGGCATTGATCGACGGTGTTTACAGCGCGCAGGAAGCGGCAGAAGAACTACATACGGCCCAGGACCAGACCAAGTACGAGTCGATGAGTGAAAAGCAGGTCAGTAGAGAAATCAAACGCCTGGAAAAGCTGATGATCGCTCACGCCAAGAATCTGGAGTTTGAAAAGGCGGCGCAAGTGCGCGACAAGTTGCATGTGTTCAAGCAGCAGTTGTTTGGTTCGCCAAGGATCGACAATATTGCTTTGTAGGTATGGAGTTTCCGGCGGGCGCATTTTCCGGTTGATCTCATATGCGCGATGAAACCGCGACCACGTCGTCCTGCCGAACGTGGAGAATCCATTTTAGGTGCCGCAAAATAGGCGTTGCAACATGGATTCCTGCGTTCGCGGAAATGACGGCGATGAGTGCTGATTGCTTGGCTACCGCTATTTTTATTTATACGATTTACGCTTTTTGATGGCTTATGACTGATTTTCTTCCTGTTCCAATTCGCGCTGCTTTAGATTGCGTACATGCCTCATGGTTACCGCTCCTCGAGCGCGATCTGCAAGCTATGGTGCAAGCCAATCCGGCTTATCTGTCTGATCTGGCGGCTAGCGATTACCTGCCCACCGAAGGCCGTTTGTTCGCCGCTTTTAGCCAACCGCTGGATGCGGTGCGTTACGTGCTTGTGGGTGAGGGGCCGTATCCGCGCGCGGCCAGCGCCACCGGTGTTTGTTTCATGGATGGCGCGGTCGGCTCGCTATGGTCAGAGAAGGGTTTGTCGAAGCAGGTCAATCGCGCCACGTCGCTGCGCAATTTTATGAAAATGTTATTGGTGGCTGATGGTCAGCTGACGGTCGAGAATACCACCGGCGACGCGATGTTAGGTGTGGCTCAACAAGCGCAAATGCAAGGTTCTGCGGCGATTCAGAAGCTTGCCGATTTGCAGGCGAATATAGTGAAGCAGGGTTTCTTGCTATTGAATGCGTCGCTGGTGTTTCGTAGCAATGTAGCGCCGGTCAAGGATGCGAAGGCGTGGCAACCGTTCATGCAGGCCGTGCTGGTCCGTATGGCTGAAGCGACCGAAGGCCGTGGCCAGAGATTGCCGATGTTGGTGCTGTGGGGGAAAATCGCCGAGAAATTGAATGCATATCCGGTCACCGCGCGTTTCCCTAAGGCGGTGGCGGAGCATCCTTATAATTTGAGTTTTATCGCTAATGCCGACATGCAGGAATTGTTTGGGCCGATGCAGTTGTTGAAACGCGTCGTCTAAGTCCGCTTGACCGCGCGCTTATATCAAACTCATCTGGAGTAGGTCCATTTTTATCTGAGGTGTTATGTTGTCTATCACAGGCAATGCCTGTGTGTAGGCTTGGCGGGTCACCAGGCCATCTCACATTACAGCCAGCAGCAGTGCCCCCTCTGTTGTGAATCCGGCGCTAGATTGATCTGCCCGCACTCATGCGCCGTACTCAGCATCTCAGCCAAGTCATCCACTCAATCCGTTGCGGCTGTATTGATCGCCGCGCCAACACGCTTATTGCATAAATCTTCGGTATAGATTTCGGTCATCATGCCGGCGGCGTTGATTGCCGCATCGCGAGCAGCAAAGGCGCGGGTGGCGGTCGATAGTGCCCTCGACAGATCGTCGGTATTATGGAATTTCGCCAGCATGGTGCGGGTTTGGCGTTGTTCGTCCTCGGCCATTGCAGCAATGATTGCGTCCTTGCTGCTGAAGTAACGATACACAGCGCTCGGTCCAAGCCTAACTTCGGCAAAGATTTCTTGCATGGCAATCTGATGAAAACCTGTCTTGCGGAAACACTTTGCTGCCGATTTCAGGATGTTGGTCCGCTTCTGGTCGGCTCTCTGAGTAGGTGACTGCGGCATCTTTGATTTACGTATGGCCATGCTGTGCTGCTCAAAAGAGGGCTGTTCATGAGAAGCAATACTGTAAGTTTTAATCATCGCTCACTTGAGCAAATTTTTTACATTACAGGATCGGTTCTGGTTCTTTTATTGCATACAGACTGCAATTTTTTGTCGAATATGCGATGTTTGTGGAAAACCCTTGCGTGTTGCTGTTGGCCAAGTGTCAACTTCTGTTGGGGCCATAGCTGGTGGGGCAATCCGGGAATTAGGTAATACCTGACAGATTCACTCAAGTTTGTTATACTGTTGCAAAATAATCGAATTTCCGAATCAGGATTTAATAGAGACATCAAAAAGACTTAAAAAGCCGTAGCGGTTTTTTGCGGCTCTTAAGGTTCTTAAAGCAAGTGGAGATTACATGCGTCTGACTACCAAAGGCCGATTTGCAGTAACCGCGATGATCGATTTGGCATTGCGCCAGGGTAAAGGTCCGGTGACTTTGTCGGCTATCAGCGCGCGGCAAGAGATTTCTCTTTCATATCTGGAGCAGTTGTTCGGTAAGTTGCGTCGTCACCAGATTGTTGAATCCGTGCGCGGGCCAGGTGGCGGATATAACTTGGCGCGCAAGGCAGAAAACGTAACCGTGGCCGACATCATCCTTGCGGTCGATGAGCCGCTCGATGCGACCCAGTGCAGCGGCAAGGAAAATTGCCGTAGCCCAGACCACGAAGGTGGCGGACGTTGCATGACGCATGATTTGTGGTCGACCCTGAATGCCAAGATGGTTGAGTATCTGGATTCAGTGTCGCTGAAGGATTTGGTGGAGCAAAAACATGCTCAGCAGCTCGCGCAGCAGAAGAAGACCCTGGAACAAAATGTGGTGGTGATACATCGGTCTCACCTGATTGCTTGATTGGAGCTACGAAAATAGTATGATCACACCCTTGGAAAAAAGCCTGATAGACACATTGAAGGCACCTCACTTCCCGATCTACATGGACTATTCGGCAACCACACCGATCGATCCGCGTGTTGCCGACAAGATGATTCCTTATCTACGCGAGCAGTTTGGTAATTCTGCGTCACGCAGCCACATGTATGGTTGGTCCGCTGAAAAATCCGTGGAAGACGCGCGTGAGCAAGTTGCCAAACTGGTTAATGCTGATTCGCGCGAGATCATCTGGACTTCCGGCGCCACCGAAGGCAATAACCTGGCCATCAAGGGCGCTTCCAATTTCTACAAGACCAAAGGCAAGCACATCATCACGGTCAAGACCGAGCACAGGGCGGTGCTGGATGTGGTCCGTGGGCTGGAGCGCCAGGGCTTTGAGGCGACCTACCTACAACCGCAAGATAACGGCCTGATCACGCTGGAACAGCTGGAGGCAGCGATGCGTCCGGATACGATCCTGGTGTCGGTGATGTTGGTCAACAATGAAATTGGCGTGATCCAGCCGATCGCCGAAATCGGCGAGCTGTGCCGTCAGAAGGGCATCATTTTCCATTGCGACGCTGCGCAGGCCACCGGTAAGGTGGTGATCGACCTGAGGAAATGGAAAATCGACCTGATGACTTTTACCGCGCACAAGACTTATGGCCCGAAAGGCATTGGCGCTCTGTACGTGCGGCGCAAGCCACGCGTGCGTCTGGAGGCGCAGATGCACGGAGGTGGTCACGAGCGCGGCCTGCGTTCTGGCACATTGCCTACGCATCAGATCGTTGGCATGGGCGCCGCGTTTGAAATCGCACGTGAAGAAATGGATGAAGAGATCGGTCGCATCAAAGCGCTGCGCGACCGCCTGGCGACTGGCTTGCAAACCATCGAAGAAGCATATATCAATGGCGACATGGCGCATCGCGTACCGCATAACCTGAACGTCAGTTTCAATTATATCGAAGGCGAATCGCTGATCATGGCAATCAAGGATATCGCGGTATCGTCCGGTTCGGCATGTACTTCTGCCAGCCTCGAGCCTTCTTACGTATTGCGCGCGCTGGGCCGCAGCGACGAGCTGGCGCATAGTTCAATCCGCTTTACCCTCGGCCGTTTCACGACCGAAGAGGATATCGATTTCACGATTGGACTGATCAAGACCAAGGTTGCGAAACTGCGCGATCTGTCGCCGCTGTGGGATATGTACAAGGATGGAATTGACATCAGTACCATTCAGTGGGCCGCCCACTAAGTTGCAGATTGAAGGCCACATCGGAAAATTTTTCTGCGGCGTGACCGCAGCGTCAAGTTAAGGAGCAGCAATATGTCTTATTCAGAAAAAGTTTTAGACCACTATGAAAATCCACGCAACGTCGGCTCTTTTGCAAAGAGCGATGAGACTGTAGGTACAGGCATGGTCGGCGCGCCTGCTTGTGGCGACGTCATGAAGTTGCAGATCAAGGTCAGCGCCGACGGCATCATCCAGGATGCCAAGTTCAAGACCTACGGTTGCGGTTCGGCGATTGCTTCGTCCTCACTGGTGACCGAATGGGTCAAGGGCAAGACCTTGGAACAAGCTATGTCGATCAATAACACCAAGATCGCTGAAGAACTGGCTCTGCCACCAGTGAAAATCCACTGCTCGATCCTGGCTGAAGATGCGATCAAGGCTGCGGTTGAGGACTATAAAGCCAAGCATGATGAACAGAAGCAGGAAACCTAATTTCGGGACAAAGGTTAGGGGTCGGAGTGGTGTGGCGAATTACACTACTCGTGCAGCCCTGTCCCCAACCGATTAAATAAAACGGTTAAATATACAAAAATATACAAAAAAGCCGGTTTATCGAAATTACTGGAAGGGATCGACGGTTTATGGCAATCACACTGACAAAAAAAGCGGCAAAGCATATCAACCGCTATATTGAGCGACGTGGCAAGGGAATCGGACTGCGCTTTGGTGTGCGCACCACCGGTTGCTCAGGCTTGGCTTACAAGCTGGAGTATGTGGACGAGAAGACTGACGAAGACGCGGTGTTCGAGTCGCATAGCATTCAGGTCTTTGTGGATCCGAAAAGCTTGCCTTATGTCGACGGCACTGAACTCGATTTCGCGCGCGAAGGTTTGAACGAAGGTTTTAAGTTTTACAATCCTAACGTCAAAGACGAGTGCGGTTGCGGCGAGAGTTTCCGAATTTGATTTCTTCCGAGATATTGGTCGGATTGTCTGATTAGCTGCTAAAGCTTGCGTCAAGACAGATGAGAGATGGACGACCAAAGCTTGTTGCAGTTCAACAGAATCCTATTCTAATTTTAATTCAATATGCGAAATCACTTCGAACTATTTCAGTTGTCGCAGCGTTTCACGCTTGACACCTTAGCGCTGGAGCAGGCTTATCACGAAGTGCAGAATCAGACTCACCCAGATCGTTTCGTCAATGCCACCAGCACTGAAAAGCGCGTGGCGATGCAGTGGACAACGCGAGCAAACGAGGCCTACCAGATTCTCAAGAGCCCCTTCAAGCGTGCGGCATATCTGTGCGAATTGAATGGCGTGGCGTTAGAGGATGGGTCGAATACGGCGATGCCGACGGCTTTCCTGATGCAGCAGATGGCATGGCGCGAAACGCTGGACGATGCCAGAACGGAAAAAAATTTGACAGCATTGGAACAACTGGACGACGAGTTGCGCACCGCCCGTAAGGACGAGCTGCAGCGCATCGGCATGTTGCTGGATGTTGAGGATTTTCAGCAGGCCGGGCAATATGTGCGGCAGTTGATGTTCCTGGAAAAATTTGGGGAAGAGATCGGTAATGCATTCACCGTTCTTGAATCGTAAAGCACCGCACTAAATTGATGAGCCGAGTACGAGCATGTCTGAAGTCTGGTTATTCCTGATTGCTGCAATGACGCTGACCCTTGCGCTGGAGCTGGACAATATTTATGTGCTGATGTGTGGCATTACACGAGGCCGCAAGGCCGGTCTGGTGGCGGCACTAGGTTTCAGTTTTGGTGTGATTTTCCATGCGATGCTGGCACTCCTCGATTTTGTCGCGCCGATCAAAGGCTTCGCTTCTGGCCTACTAGCTATTATGTTACGCCGACGCCGCCTACCTGATTTATATTGGTTTGCGCACCTTGCGTTCGCATGCTGTTGTGTACTTGCAAGGCAATGCCGTGCCGCAGAGGCTGACGCGTATCTAATGACAAAGCGTGATTGCCAACATGTTGAATCTGAAAGTGACGCTGTTCTTAATCGAATTTTTACTGCAGTTCGTTAACGCCAGCGTCGTCATATTCCGGCACAGATATTGCTGCTGGTAGCCGTATTTATCCTGCAGGCGCTAACAATATTCAGCGCAGTTGCCCTGTTTCCTGGTATGGTCGATGCGTTATTCCAGCGCAAAAAATCGGCCGCCACCATCATTAACCGCTTGGCTGGTTGTGAATTTATCGGACTCGGTATCCGCATCACCATGCTGCAATAAAGCAATCAACGAAAAGTAAGATAGTATCTATATGGCACTTCTACAAATTTCTGAACCCGGCATGTCCACCGAACCACGCCAGCATCGGTTGGCGGTGGGGATCGATCTGGGCACCACCAATTCGCTGGTCGCTACTGTGCGCAACGGCATTCCCGAGGTGCTCAGTGATGAGGCTGGCCGGGCATTGTTACCGTCGATCGTGCGCTATCTCCCAAATGGCAATACGCACATCGGCTACAAGGCGCAGGCGGCACAAATCACCGATCCGAAGAACACGATTCTATCGGTCAAGCGTTTCATGGGTCGCGGCTTGGAAGACATCGCTTACGCAAAAAATTTGCCCTACGATTTTCTCGATGCGCCAGGTATGGTGCAATTGAAAACGGTTGCCGGGATCAAAAGCCCGGTCGAAATTTCCGCTGAAATCCTGGCAATGTTGCGTCAGCAAGCCGAAGACGCGCTGGGCAACGACCTGGTCGACGCAGTGATTACGGTGCCTGCCTATTTCGACGATACACAGCGTCAGGCTACCAAGGATGCGGCCAAGCTGGCAGGATTGAATGTCCTGCGCCTGTTGAATGAGCCGACCGCAGCGGCGATCGCTTACGGTCTGGATAATGCCTCGGAAGGCGTGTACGTAGTCTACGATCTGGGCGGCGGCACTTTCGACATTTCGATCCTTAAGCTGACCAAGGGCGTGTTCGAAGTGCTGGCCACAGGCGGCGATTCGGCGCTCGGCGGCGACGATTTCGATCATTGCTTGTTTTGCTGGATCAGTCAGGAAGCGCAACTACCACCATTGTCAGAGGAGGATACCCGAATGTTGAGGGTCAAAGCGCGTAAAGCCAAGGAATTACTGTCGACCAGATCCAAGGTGATTATCGATGCTGCCTTGAGTGTGGTCGAACGCGTGCATCTGCTGCTGACTTCCGAAATTTTTGACGAGATTACCAAGCACCTGGTGACCAGGACCCTAACGCGAACTCGCAAGGCGCTGCGCGATGCTGATTTGAGCATCATCGATGTTGATGGCGTGGTGTTAGTCGGCGGCGCTACGCGCATGCCAAGCATCCGCAAGGCAGTGGGCGAATATTTCCAAACAACGCCTTTGGAGAATATTGATCCAGATAAAGTGGTCGCGTTGGGTGCTGCGATTCAGGCCAATCTGCTGGCCGGTAATCGCGCTCCCGGAGACGATTGGCTGCTGCTCGACGTGATCCCGTTGTCGCTCGGTATTGAAACCATGGGCGGCTTGGTAGAAAAAATTATCCCGCGTAATTCGACCATTCCCTGCGCACACGCACAGGAATTTACTACCTTCAGTGATGGCCAAACCGCGATGGCAATTCAGGTCTTGCAGGGTGAGCGCGAGCTGGTCTGCGATTGCCGTTCATTGGCTAAATTCGAGCTGCGTGGAATTCCGCCGATGGCGGCTGGCGCGGCACGCATTCGCGTGACGTATCAGGTTGATTCAGATGGTTTGCTGTCAGTCTCGGCGCGTGAATTGCGTTCCGGCGTCGAGGCGTCGATCAGCGTCAAGCCGTCTTATGGATTGGCCGATGACGATATCTCCCGCATGCTGCAGGAAGCTTTTGCCTCGGCCAATGTCGATATGCAGCAGCGTGCGTTACGTGAAGAACGGGTAGAAGCAGAGCGCATCGTTCTGGCCACTGAGTCTGCATTGCAGGCTGATGCTGCATTGCTATCGGAACAAGAGCGTACGTCGATTGCGGCGTTGATTACGGCCGTGCGCACTACAGCGCTGGGCAACGATAATCAAGCGATCAAGGCTGCGGTCGATGCGCTGGCGCATGGCACCGAGGAGTTTGCTGCGCGACGCATGGATCGTAGCGTACACGATGCGCTGACCGGCAAGGCGCTGGATCAAATATCCTGAATATTCTATAAATTCAAAAAAAATCTACCTAGCCTGAGGTAAACAAAGTGCCCCAAATCGTTGTACTACCCCATTCAACATATTGCCCAGAGGGTGTTGTAATCGAAGCGCCACGCGGCCAATCCATCTGTGAAGCGCTGCTCAACCACGATATCGAGATCGAACACGCTTGTGAAAAATCCTGCGCTTGTACCACATGCCATGTTGTGGTACGCGAGGGCTTTGCCTCGCTCAACGAGCTTGATGACAAGGAAGAAGATTTGTTGGATATGGCATGGGGCCTGGAGGCCACCTCGCGGCTGTCCTGCCAAGCGCTTGTCGGCGGAGAAGATCTGGTGGTCGAGATCCCGAAATATACGATCAACCACGCCAGAGAAAATCATTAATCATTCGCTATCGCAGCAATTTTTATAGGGAGCCGCATAATGAAGTGGACCGACACTTCGCTGATTGCAGAAATATTGTACGACAAATTCCCGGATATCGCCCCGGCGACGATTCGTTTCACCGATCTACATAAATGGGTACTGGAGCTCGAAGGTTTCGATGACGATCCGAAACGTTCCGGCGAAAAAATCTTAGAGTCTATTCAAGCAGCCTGGATCGACGAGGCAAAGTAAGCGCATGTCACTTGTACAAAAAACTGCTGCCCAGATAGTGCTTAACCGTGCCTACGAGTATGAGAATGTAAGTGCTGACTGCGCTGGCGATGCCGAGCCTGCACAAATTCCTTGTACTGGAGTTGGCAGGCTGTGAATGAATTGATAAGCGCGAGAACGTCATCGTGTTAGGGACTTCTGGATTCGGCAAGACGCATACCGCACTGGTACTAGGATTAGTTGCTTGTTATAAAAGACACAGCGG
>DCSW01000009.1 GCA_002325825.1 Collimonas sp. UBA1456 | reverse complement strand
TAGGAGTGGTACACTTTTAATACGCCATTCATGGCCGCATGGCCGACCCAAGTGCGCTTTCCGTTCCGGTACATTAGTCACCGCGGCTTTGATACCTCGATGAGGTTCAGGAATTTGCGACGAAATGGCCCTGGATTGACAATAACAAATGTCGGAACAGGATGCTCTTCTACATCACCCCAAGAAGCAGAAATTGCCCTTTGCAGGCTTAGGCTCTACTTTTAACTTTTCTTAAAAAGTGGGGTAAATTACCGGAGACATAAAGCAGAAATTGAAACGAGCAACACGCTTTTATTTCACTGATATTCAATTACAAATAAATTTAAATTTGCATCAAATCTATTCCGGCATTCTATCAATTTCAAGAATACTGGTAGGCACGATTGGACTCGAACCAACGACCCCTACCATGTCAAGGTAGTGCTCTAACCAGCTGAGCTACGCGCCTATATAATAAAAATTATAAGAGTATTTTCTATTTATGGCTAGTACCTTGTAGAGGTTTTTTAGAGAATTTTTTATTTCTAATTTTTGGCCGGTTCTACGGGTGAATGACGCCAAATGCAGTTACCCTTCGCATCCTTGTCTAGGCCGTTCAATACAAGCTCGTGCTCGGCGAGTTCTTCGGCTCTCGCTGTACGCACCAAGATTTCGGCAAGCGGCAGCAACTCCAGCGCCGCGCTTTCACTGTCGGAGTCGTTATGATTACCGCCGTGGTCGATGCTGAAACTGTTCTGGCCGCGGGTCATGGCGAGATACACCTCTGCCAACAATTCCGAGTCGAGCAACGCGCCGTGCAATGCGCGATGTGCATTCGAGATGCCGTAGCGATCGCACAGAGCATTAAGAGAGTTGCGCCTGCCCAGGTACATTTCTTTGGCCCGAACCAGCGTGTCGATGACACCGGCTATGTCGGCGCTGAACGGCCCCTTTCCCAGCCGCTTGTATTCGGCGTCGAGGAAACTCAAGTCGAACGGCGCATTGTGGATGATAACTTGAGCGCCGCATATATATTCGCGCAGTTCTTCGAATATCTCGGCGAACTTCGGCTTGTCGCTCAGAAAGGCGGTGGTCAAGCCGTGAACTGCCAGCGCCCCCTCCTCCGAATCGTGTTCTGGATTGATGTAGCGATGAAAATTATTGCCGGTCAAGCGTCGATTCAGCAATTCGACGCAGCCGATTTCGATGATGCGGTCGCCGGTGCGCGGGTTAAGGCCGGTAGTTTCGGTATCCAGAACAATTTGTCGCATAGTCAATTGGTCTTCATGAATAAAATTATAACTAAATTTTTATATATAGCGCCGCAAACAATGCCGTTCGGCGGATTTAGAGGACAGTCGTGACGCCGCGATTGGCGAGCCGGTCGGCGCGTTCGTTGCCGACGTGGCCTGCGTGACCCTTGACCCAGCGCCATTCGATCTTGTGCTGCACCTGGGCGGCATCGAGCGCCTGCCACAGATCGACATTCTTTACCGGTTCGTGTGCAGCGGTTTTCCAGCCACGCACCTTCCAACCGTGGATCCATTCGCTAATACCCTTTTGCACATACTTACTATCGGTGAACACGATGACTTCGCACGACCGGGTCAACGCGGTCAACGCCTCGATCACCGCCTTCAACTCCATCCGATTGTTGGTTGTGTTACGCTCGCCGCCGAACATTTCTTTTTCCTTGCCGTCGGCAACCAATAATGCGCCCCAGCCACCATTGCCGGGGTTGCCCTTGCATGCGCCGTCAGCAAATATTTCCACTTTACTCATGCTTGTAAAAAACTCTTTCACTGCTGAATTAATATGACCGGTCAGACCAGTTCGCTAAATTATACGTGCCGCGACAACGGCAATCGACTCCAAAACTTTCTTGCCTGGTGCCGATTACTGCCCCGTTCCGTTGCGATCCGCTTTGTGGATCTTGTTAGTGGCCGGCACTCCCCGTCCCGCCTTGATGGGCTGCTTACTAAAAACCGGACAGATCAGATTCATGCCCTTGACGCGCTTGATCGCCTGCACCATGTAAACCGCACCAAAGTATGGCCACCAGCGATTGCCGGCTTTTTCCATGAAGGCGGATCTATGCAGACATTTACTACTGGTAAATGGCGGAGCATAACAGCCGAAGTGGCTGCGATTGACTTCCATGTTCAGCAACTTCAGCCAATCCTTCAGGCGCAACAAACTAATGAACTCCGCGCTCTGCGGCAGAAAATGTACTCCGGACATGCGCCCGATAGTTTGCCGGATACTCCACAGACTGGCCGGATTAAAGCCGCAAATGATGACTTGCCCTTCTGGAATCAACACGCGCTCGACTTCCCGCAATATCTGATGCGGCTTAGCCGTAAATTCCAGCACATGCGGCAACACCACCAGATCAAGGCTCTGCGACGCAAAAGGCAATTCCGCAAAATCATGGGTCACGACTACGCTGTTCTGCGCGCTTGGCGTCTCTCCAGCCTCCGGCACGAGGCTGTCGGTCAGCCACTTGTGACCCATGCGGTTTGCCTGCAACGCCTTGATCTGCGGCACACCGATTTGCATCGCATGGAAGCCAAATATATCTGCCGTCATCGCATCCAGACGTGCTTGCTCCCACTCCAGCATATAGCTACCGGTGGGCGTCTGCAGCCAAGGACCGAGCGCTATAATAAACTTTTGTGACGACGGATATTCCATGCCTGCCTTAATATATAAATCACTGGGTCAATCATTCAATACGTCGTTGAACGTATTGGCTGTGCCAGCATTTAACGACAACTATCTCTGGCTGATCCATGATGGCGCCCACGCAGCGGTAGTCGATCCCGGCGATGCTCAGCCGATCCTGGCTGCGCTCGATGCTCACGGCCTGATACTTGTCGCTATTTTAGTGACACATCACCATGCTGACCATGTGGGCGGAGTACAAACTTTGCTGCAACATTTCAACGTGCCGGTATTCGGCCCTGAGAGCGAGTCCATCGCCGGCGTCGACACGCCTCTGCGCGAATGTGACCACGCCAGCATTGCGCAACTCGGGCTGACAATCTCGGTACTCGATGTCCCGGGCCACACCAGCGGCCATATCGCGTATGTCTCGCCGGAGCAGCACTGGCTGTTCTGTGGTGATACGCTGTTTGCCGGCGGTTGCGGCCGCCTGTTTGAAGGCACGGCCCAGCAAATGGTTGATTCGTTAGCAAAACTGAGCCAGTTACCGGCCGATACACTGGTGTACTGCGCCCACGAATACACGATGTCGAACCTGCGCTTTGCGCTAGCAACCGAACCGGATAATACCGCTCTAATCGCCCGCATCGCCACGGAACAGGCTAAACGCGACCGCCAAGAACCAACCGTGCCGTCCACCATCGGCCTGGAAAATGCCACAAATCCCTTCCTGCGTTATCAGCAGCCAACTATTATTGGCACCCTACACACCAATGGCCGGCTGCAACAAACAGACCCTGTGGCCGCGTTCGCTGCACTAAGGGACTGGAAAAACAATTTCAAATAACTCAGCAAGACAACTATCGGCGATGAAGGCTGATGATAATGGTCGTCAGATAGCTCACGCATATTGATTTTCTTAAACTAATATTTAAATGAATTAAACACTTACTCTCGATATTAGTTCAATTTTCGCTTGACGCGAGAAAACTGCGTTACGTACACTGCGCCTATCCTTTTATTACCGAATTACGACACCCCTGTCAGGCAAATCGAACCCATGTACCAGCTAAAACTCAAGACATTAGCCATTGCCACACTCGCTTTTTTCGGCACCCCACTCTTGGCCCAGGCCAACGACATTACGATGTACACCCCCACTTTCAGCTTAATCGACCCGAACGACTCAAGTACGGCCGCTCTCGGCATGGAGAAGGTCGACATCTGGACGCGTATTCGCAAGGGCTTCGGCATCCCGGATCTGGAAAATGCGCAGGTGGCCATCCAAACCGATTTTTATCGTGTCCGACCGGAGTATTTCGAGCGCACCACGATGCGCGCCTCGCGCTATCTGTATCACGTTCTGCAAGAGCTGGAAAAACGCGGCATGCCGACTGAACTGGCGTTGCTACCGTTCATCGAATCAGCATTCAATCCACAAGCTCTATCCAGCGCCAAGGCTGCAGGCATATGGCAGTTCATACTGACTACCGGACGCGATTTCAACCTGAAGCAAAATATGTTCAAGGATGAACGCCGCGATGTCCTTGCCTCAACCGAGGCTGCGCTGACCTATCTGCAAAAACTATATGGTATGTTTGGCGATTGGCAACTAGCGTTGGCAGCCTACAATTGGGGCGAAGGCTCCGTGCAGCGCGCCATCAACAAGAACCAGGCGGCCGGCTTGCCAATCGATTTCAACAGTCTGGCACCGCTGATGCCGGCGGAAACCCGCAACTACGTGCCGAAGTTACAGGCGGTCAAGAACATCATTGCCGCGCCGGACATGTACAACATTTCAATACCAAAGATCGACAATCAGCCGTACTTCGTAACAATCGGCAAGACCCGCGATATCGACATCAAGGTTGCCGCACAACTGGCCGAATTGTCGCTCGACGAATTTAGGGCGCTAAATCCACAATTCAACCGCCCAGTCATTATCGGCGGCGCCGACACCAAGATCCTGCTGCCGGAAAGCAATGCGGAAAAATTTAAGAATAACCTGACCAAGTGGACGCAGAAGCTGTCGTCCTGGACCTTGCACACTGTCAGCGGCGCGCGTGAACGGATTGAAACCATTGCCGCCAAGTTTGGCACGACGCCGGCGGTGATCCGAGAAGTCAATCACATCCCACAGAAAATGCTGCTAAAGGCTGGCTCGACCATTCTGGTGCCGAAGACCGAAGAAGCCAACAGCGATATTACCGCAGAAGTGGCCGACAATGCCACCATGGCCATCACACCGGATGTACCGGAGACACGCCGCATCTATGTCAAGGTCGGCAAGCGCGACACACTGGCGTCGATTGCGACACGCTACCGGGTCAGCGTGTCGCAGGTCAAGGCATGGAACAGTTTACACCATGGTAGCGTCAATCGTGGCCAGAGCTTGCAATTACAAGTACCTAACCGTATGGTAGCATCGAGCTCCGGCGCCAAATCCGGCCATAACGTCCACTACCACAAAGCCAGCACCATGGCCAGCCGCAACAGCGCCGGCAAAATTAAGGTGGCAGCCAAGAAAAACGGCCGCCCGGTAGTCCTGGCTTCATCCAGGGGATCGCACAACTAAACTATGCTGTTTGCCGCGTCGCTGCAAACAGCCGGCGTGTGATGAGTTCAGGTTGATGGCGCGGCCCGATCAGCGTCATCAAACAACAGCGGCCTAGTTGCCCTCGCCGCAGCAAACCCCTACAATCTTGCCCTGTTCAATAAGAATTTCAAGCAGAACATCCGGTGCAACCACATCGCACCGGTAACCTCGCCGCCTCCAATACCACTGAAGGCGCGCACATCTGGAGTCAATATGGCATTTTTGCAAGACAAAAAAATTCTGATCACCGGCTTACTATCCAATCGCTCAATCGCTTACGGCATCGCCCAGACTTGCAAGCGCGAAGGTGCCGAGCTGGCTTTTACTTATGTCGGTGAGCGCTTCAAGGAACGCATCACCAATTTTGCAAAAGAGTTCGACAGCGAATTGATTTTCAATTGCGACGTCCGCAGCGACGAACAAATCAATGTATTATTCGCCGACCTCGGCAAGTCTTGGGATCACCTGGATGGCCTGGTGCACGCGATCAGCTTTGCGCCGAGCGAAGCGATTGCTGGTGACTTCCTGGACGGCTTGTCGCGCGAAGGATTTAAGATCGCACATGACATCTCATCCTACAGCTTCCCGGCAATGGCTAAGGCTGCCTTGCCGTTGCTGCGCCCGAATTCGACATTGCTGACCCTGACTTACCTCGGCGCCGAGCGTGTGGTGCCTAATTACAACACGATGGGCTTGGCCAAGGCTTCACTCGAAGCCAGCGTGCGCTACCTGGCCCGCTCGCTCGGCGCCAAGGGCGTGCGCGTCAACGGCATTTCGGCCGGTCCGATCAAGACCTTGGCAGCCAGCGGCATCAAGGATTTTGGCAAGATCCTCGGCTTCGTAGCAGAGCATGCCCCGCTGCGCCGTAACGTGACAGTGGAAGATGTCGGCAATGCGGCAGCCTTCCTGCTGTCTGACCTGTCGAGCGGCATTACCGGTGAAATCACCTACGTCGATGGCGGCTTCTCGCACGTCGTCGGCGGCATTGCCGAATAAATCGACTTCAACTTGTTATTAACGCAACGTCGATGCAGCCTAAGATTCAGGTTAAAAAAATCTCGCGATAGTTAACCATCGCGAGATTTTTTATGCGGCGCCAGGCAGCGCCAACTGCTTATTGCTGAACCGTCACCTCTACCCGGCGTGCATCGGCGTCGTTACCGGCCAGCGACACCTCCGGCTTGTCGAGCGTGATCCGCGCTTCCTCAACGCCAGCAGCGATCAGCAAGGCGCGTATCGACTTGGCGCGATCCTTGGGGACTTCGGCATTCACATCTGCATTGCTGCTAGCATCATGATAACCAAACACGGCCTAGTACCAGTGCGGTATGCGTTTTGCCGACTCCAGAAGTCCCTAGCACGATGACGTTCTCGCACTTATCAATCCATTCACAACCTGCCGACTCCAGCTCGATACGTTTCAGTGCGCACAACCCTGCCACTGGCGATGGCACCATGAAGTGACGTCGGCTGTAGCCCACCAGTTATTCTACTTTGCCCCTGTAGTTACCTTTGGTGGGACGCCCAAATTTGTTGTCAAACACATAATGCCTGGGCCAGTCGGTGCTGGCTATCGCCCAATATCTTGTCACGCAGCCGCTTACGGATACGCACCGTCGCATGGCGTTGTTTCACATGGACTTTGCTGTGTCGGCTTCCAGAGTGGCGTCGATGATCGCCACAAGCGCCGCTAGCATCGGAAAAATCGGAGCCAGTGTTCTCCGATAACCGGGTGGCGTATCTTCCTGACCACGGGAAACATCCTTTCCGCCTTTCGCCTTTCTTATGTACCTGCGGTACATAAGACTACAGGCTAGTATTGTTATGCTTTTAACGCGTCAGTCATGGCTGGTCCAGGTGCGCTTCCCGGTACATTAGTCGCGCGGCTTTTATAGCCAGTATTTCAATACTTTGTCTAACCTGATCTTCGCTGATGAAAAAGATTTCCATTTAGTGTCAATAAACGTTTGAGTGTGGGCCGCCGCAGAAGCGTCGAGCGATTGCGCGTGGCCGCTTACTCAGCCTTTTCTCAGATGGCGTGCAATGTCCAGTGCAAAGTAGGTCAGTACACCATCGGCGCCGGCGCGTTTGAAGGCCAACATCGCTTCCATCATCGTCTTGTCATGTTCGAGCCAGCCGTTTTGCGACGCTGCTTTGATCATCGCGTATTCGCCGCTAACCTGATAGGCAAAAGTCGGCACCTTGAATGCGTCTTTCACGCGGCGCACGATATCCAGATACGGCATACCAGGCTTGACCATCACCATATCGGCGCCTTCCGCCAGGTCAAGCGCGACTTCATGCAATGCTTCATTGCTGTTAGCCGGATCCATCTGATACGTGTTCTTATTACTTTTGCCGAGCGTTGCCGAAGAACTGACCGCATCACGAAACGGTCCGTAGAACGACGAGGCGTATTTGGCCGAGTACGCCATGATGCGGGTGTAACTGTAGTGATGCGATTCCAATGCGCTGCGAATCGCGCCGATACGGCCATCCATCATGTCGGACGGCGCGATGATATCGACCCCGGCGTCAGCCTGGACCAGTGCCTGCTTGACCAGGATAGCGCAAGTTTCGTCGTTGGACACATAGCCGTCGGCATTCAGTACGCCGTCCTGGCCGTGGCTGGTGTATGTATCAAGCGCAACGTCGGTCAGTATGCCCAGTTCCGGGAAACGCTGCTTCAGCTCACGAACCGCGCGCGGAATCAATCCCTGCGGATTGATGGCTTCGATGCCGTCGGGGGTTTTCAGGGATGGATTGATGACTGGAAAAAGCGCAATGACAGGAATGCCCAGTCCCACGCACTCTTCGGCGACGTGCAGTAGCAAGTCGATCGACAGGCGTTCAATGCCTGGCATTGAACTGATTTTTTCGCGCTGGTTTATACCGTCCAGAATAAACGCCGGATAGATCAGGTCGTCGCTGGTGACGGTGTTTTCTCGCATCATTGCCCGTGAAAAAGCATCCTTGCGCATACGGCGCATGCGGATGGCTGGGAATTGAGCAGCTTTCTGAGTATGCGGCATGGCGGTTTCTGAAATAGCGGGTGGTGATTGTTGATATGAATCAGGCCCGGCGCATTCTCCGGAGCGACGAATTTTCCAGAGATCAATGCAACCTTACGGATGCTGACTGTCGAATCCGACTGCAGCGCAGCGGCAGTAAGTATGCCCTAGTACTTGAGTACGAGCTTAACTAATATTCTCGCATTCTCGCCGAAAAATAAAAAAATCGTGAACTTTTTCAGATAGACATGCCTCTAGTGATAGGTGCATCATGCGCCTCCTGCTTCCCTCCCTGAACGGGGTCGTATCTCTTCCGATGATAAGGCATTATGCCCTGGGGACCATCCCTCTTTCTCCAAGGCTTTTTTATTCTCGGTTCCCATTCAGTTTCGTACCCCGCCTCTATTTCATAACTACATCGCGGTCTGCGGTTTGGTGTCGATGCCTACTCTGACTAACCACCAGCCGCATCCGTATCGATATCATGATCGGTGATGGCGGTCAGTCCCGCCAGTTTCAGGATACGGTTATTTGCCTCTTCCAACCCGTTGCGATTCAATACCGAAAACAACTGGGCGGTAAACGGCAGTTGCTGGTTGTTTTCATCGACGTAACTGCCCAGGAAAATACGGGCCTGGCGCAGTGCATTGGTGGCATCGTTGCGATTAAGCTTATCGGATTTACTTAAAATGCAATGAATCGGCTTGCCGGTCGGCGCAAACCATTCGACCATTTGCACGTCAAGTTCAGTGAACGGACGCCGGGAGTCGACGATCAGCACCAGCGCGGCTAGTTGCTGGCGGCGTCGAACATAATCGCCCAGCAGTTGTTGCCAGTGTAATTTGGCCGGGCCCGAGACCTCGGCGTAGCCATAGCCCGGCAGGTCGACCAGCATGGCGCGGATTTCGTCGATCTTGATTTCGTCTTTGCGGTGCTGGGCGACATGCGCACCACCTATTGAAAAATAGTTAATATGTTGTGTACGTCCAGGAGTTTTTGACGCAAACGTCAGTTTCTTCTGGTTGCACAGCAGATTGATAGCGGTCGATTTTCCTGCGTTGGAGCGACCGGCAAAAGCGATCTCTAAAACTTGCATTTTTGGCAATTCTTGAAAATTATTGACCGTGGTAAAGAAGCGAGCTTGCCAAAGTAGGGACATGTAGTGATCAGAAATTGCAGTATGAAAAGGCGAAATACGGTAAAGATATTGTATAATAATCTGTTATGTACTGGTGCTGTGGTTATCTACGTAATGTATGCAACTGGTGACTCATAGGGAACTCGGCAATCGGCTTTAACCGGTGAAGTAGACCATCGCGTGGGTCATCGTATCTTCGTCGTTAGGGCGGAATTTTAGAAAAAAGTCACTCAGGGTGTGTGAATGAGCCGTGCATTTTTCCAGTAATGAAGTCCCTCCTCATCGAAGTACTGGCCTTTTCCTCCGTTACATATGCAGCCGAGGATGTAAAAATCGTTGCCGCCAAAGCCGATTCAACCAAGTGTGAGGCACTGTACACAAACGGCGATCCGGCGCGCAACATCACAGCTTGTATTTCCTGCCACGGCGCAGCCGGCTCCTCGACCATCACGTCGCATATATCCACAAGCAATTGATTAATTTCCAGGGTCCGAATCGCAACAATCCGATCATATCGCCGATGGCCAAGCTGCTGACCGACGATTAAATGAAGAACATCGCAGCCTATCTGGATGCCCAAGCTTCCAAATCTGGTGTAGCCAAGGACGCGAATACGCAGCAACTTGGCAAAACAATCTATCGTGCTGGTATTGCCGAAAAAGTATGCCAGCTTATGCCGGCTGCCACGGTCCTAATGGCGCAGGCATCCCTAATCAGTTTCCGTGTATCGGTGGCCAGCATCAGAGCTATACGGCAGCGGAGTTAATCAATTTTCGGTCAGGCGTGCACAAGAACGGCCAGATGATGACAATGATTTTCAAGCAAATGTCGGGCGATGAAATCAAGGCGGTTGCCGGAATGATGGAACTGACCCAAACCTATTCCCCGCCCGCTAACTTTATCAAGCGGCTGTCGATAGTCGATTGGCTGTTCACTATTGCGCTGATAGCGGCTTCGCTGTTTGCGTTAAGGCAGTATGGCAGCCATATGGATTTTTATGAAGAAATCGTGCTGATAATGGAAATCGGTGCGCTGGCTGATGGCCTTGCTGACGGTGTTGTCACTGTCGGCGATTGCGATGTACGGTGGTGTTCTCGATATGGCCCATCAGAAATTCTTCCTCAAGTACATTCTCTCCAGTCAGTCGGCAATCTTGTGGATGAGCCCGCTATTTTTCCTGTCGATGCTGTTTTTCTGGGGTGGCCTAGTCACGCATTCTGCTTTTGGCGTCTCCATCGGCTCCAAGCTTTGCTCGACTGCGGTAGTCATGGGATTCACAGGCATGCTGGTGCGCTGGTATGAGTCGTATCTGATCGGTGCTGATATCGACCACATCCCAATTTCCAACCTGTATGAAGTATTCGTGCCGTTCAGCTTGATTACGGCATTGTTTTATTTGTACTACGAACAGCACTACCGTACTCGCCAACTCGCCGCTTTTGTGCTGCTGGTGATCTCGGCTGCGGTCGGATTCCTGTTGTGGTATATGGTGTCGCGCGACGCCGCGGAAATCCAGCCGCTGGTGCCGGCACTGCAGAGCTGGTGAATGAAGATCCACGTGCCTACCAACTTCATCGGCTACGGTACTTTTGCGTTGTCAGCGATGGTGGCGGTGGCCTATCTGCTCAGATCGTGCGGCTACCTAGCTGGTCGTCTACCGGCGCTGGAAGTGCTGGACGATGTGATGTACAAGGCAATCGTGGTGGGCTTTACTTTCTTCACTATCGCCATCATTCTCGGCGCCTTGTGGGCCGTCGAAGCCTGTGGCGGCTACTACTGGTCGTGGGATTCGAAAGAAACCTGGGCGCTGATCGTCTGGCTCAACTACGTAGCCTGGTTGCATATGCGTTTTATGAAGGGCTTACGCGGCCAGGTTGCCGCATGGTGGGCGCTGATCGGCTTGTTAGTGACGACGTTTGCTTTCCTGGGTGTGAACATGTTCTTGTCTGGGCTGCATTCATACGGAGAACTGTAAGCCGATGACGAGAATAAAGCCGTAAAACATGACGCTAGTCGATCTGGTAATTTTCGATTACGACGGTACGATGCTGGTCGATAGTGAGACTGTCGCTACTGAGGTGATGGTCTCTTATCTGGCTGGATTAGGTGCCCAGTTATGGTTCGATGAGACGTTGATCCGCTTCAAGGACGGCCGTATGGCCGATTGCATTGGCGCGCTAGAAGCCATTCGCGCCACACCGCTGCCAGGCGATTTTGCCCAGGTTTTGCGCGAACGTATCGCGCCATAATTTGCATCAACGCCTGCAGCCAATCAAACCTCACAGGAGTTTTTCATGCCACTCTATCGTCATTCCAACGGAATCAATCTTCCGTTCTCATCCGAAATTACCCGATGAGAGATATTTGAATCTCATCGCAGCTTTATTAAGCAAGTTGAGGTAGGTGCGATTGGGGCAGGCTCATTCCTGGTGTTGTCCACCAGCGACGCCAGGGCACAGGTGAGCGGGGTGCAAAAACTGACTACCAAGGCGAATCCGGCCTATGTTGTAATGGACAAGACGCCCCCCGTATAAGGAGGCCTCCACCTACAACAAATTCTATGAATTCAGCACCGTTAAAGCCGATCCGGCGTAAAATGCCGGCAGCCTCAAAACTCGGCTCTGGACGGTCTCGATTGAGGTTGACAGCCTACTTGAACTAGCGCCGCTCGAGGAGCCTATCTATCGGCTGCGCTTTGTTGAGGGTTGGTCGATGGTGATTCCATGGATCGACTATTCGCTGTCTAAATTGACAAAAAAAGTTAAGCCGACCGGCAACGCCAAGCACATCACATTCAACATGCTAGCGGATAACCGTCAGATGCCTGGCCTGCGTAGCCCGGTTCTGGAGCGGCCGTATGTCGAAGGCTTGCCGATGGATAAGGCAATGCACTCGCTGGCGTTGCGGACCTTTGTCATTTATGGACATGTGCTGCCGAACCATAACGGCGCGCCGGTACGCATGGTGCTGTCGTAGAAATATGGATTCAAATATACCAAGTCAATCGTCAAGATCCGTTTCGTGAAAGATCAGCAAAGGACCGCGTGGAATATTGCGACGGCGCGTTAATACAGCTTTTATTCCAACGTCAATCCCGATGTCGATCATCCGCGCCGGTCGCGGGCAACCGAACGCTGTATCGACGAATACGGCTCTTTTATCAAAAAATGCAAGACATTGATAGTCAACGGTTACAGCGATGTCGTTCCACTGTATGCCGGTATGGGCTTAAAAAAATATTTTTGAGATTTGCGGAATATCCAGCATGTTTAATCCAACGCTAAGGCAATTCAAAACTCTCGAGGCAATCCTGTTCGGGCTGGATTTGCCGTTCCGGCGCTGAGATTACCGCTCTATACGTTCACTGATCGTCTGGTCGCCGATCCGGATCGTATTTATTACGCACAGCACTGGCGACTGGACGCTGTATTTTCTCTGCATCACATTGGGGGTGGCGTCGCTGCGTCGCCTGATCAACTGGAACCGGCTGATCAAACTGCACCTCATACTGCGGTTTGTATACTTTTTTACGTCTGTTTGCATTTCACAACGCTACTTTGGCTCGATCATTTCTTCGGTCTGTCCGAGATGCTCAAAGACGTGGTCAAGCGGCCTTTCATCACATTCGGATTCATTGCTTTCGTGATGTTGCTGCTGTTCGCGGCGCAAACAAGGACTAACGGCGATCCGTCGGCTCGGCGGCAAGCGCTAGCAATGGCCGCATCGCAGCATTTATCTGATCGTGATGCTCGGATACTGCATTTTTTGTGAATGCGCGCTGGCAAGCACAACTTCGAAAAACCGATCCCGTTTGGGGCGATCATTGCTGTGTTGTTGGTACGGATGATTTTCGTGCTACGCAGCCGTTTCGGCCAGCAGGCCGGACGTCAGAAACGCGAAGTCACAGAGTCCCCCAACCTGGGGCTGTATTCAGGTTGCAAACAGCAGCGCAAAAAAGGCAGAACGTAGATCGCTCTGCTTTTTTGCGGAACAACCTTTGACGCGAAGTTTTCGGCGCACATTACAATATTTATATAAAAGTAAAACACCGGGACGAGGTTACTTCGTCGCTGGTGTTTTTTGCGTATCGGACGGTTCTGGAGCAATTTCTGGAGGGGCCGACGCAGTTGCAGGACTTGGCTGGCCGGATGCTTTAGATGCTG
The DNA here is from genome assembly GCA_002325825.1 of Collimonas sp. UBA1456. Classification (GTDB taxonomy): domain Bacteria; phylum Pseudomonadota; class Gammaproteobacteria; order Burkholderiales; family Burkholderiaceae_D; genus Collimonas. The sequence goes on along the minus strand of DCSW01000009.1, from coordinate 1,905 downwards.
GTACGAACGAGGCAGGCTTGATCGGGGGTATCGTCGTTTTGGCAGCGGGCGGTAACGGAGGCGGCATGAATAACGGCGCCTTTTGGCCGCAAGCAGCAAGCAACTGCGACAATGTAAGCGTAACCGCGACCATACCAGTACGCGAAAAATAAAAAGTTGGTTTCACAGATTAGAATTACAGTTTAACAAAACAGATTGGATTATAACATGACAGAATCAGAATTCCTGGCCACGGCAGAGGCTGCTCTGGGCAAGATTGAAACAGCGCTGGAGAATACTGCCGACCAGAATGGCCTTGACGTAGCGTGTAGCCGCAGCGGGAATGTCCTGGAAGTCGAATTTGTAGATAATGGCAGCAAGATCATCATCAACAGTCAGGTGCCGATGCAGGAATTGTGGATCGCCGCAAAGTCGGGCGGTTTCCATTACAAGAAAAAGGGTGACATTTGGGTAAATACTCGTGATGGATCAGAACTTTTTGCCGCTTTGTCGGCAATAATCAGTTCCCAGGGCGGGGTGCCAGTCATGCTGTAATTTTTCTTTATGGCGGTGCTTCCACAAGTGATTTATTGCAAGCGCCATGTGCCGTAAGATACGGCAGGTAGAATGTTATTTTGATACGCTCGGGCATTTCGGCTTAACAGGGACTTGATTACGCGATTCGCAAGGGTCTCATCAAAGGGAGTTGTTCAACGCTTCTCAACTGTTGATCGATAATAATGAATACGATAATGATCAGGGGTTCAGAAAAGCCAATCTATTGGAGCGGCAATTCTGCCGGTGGTGGCAAGGCCATTGCATATCCATCTCTCAAGCTGCTGTGAAGCGATGCTTAACTGCTCGCATCAGCGGATTCGCGCTGGCCGCTACCGCAGCGCCGAATCCCGGCGCGACCAGCGTGGTAAATGCAATCAACGGCGGCAAGATATGAGGCGCTGCGCCGATTGCCAACGACATTTCCGTACGCTGGAGCTGCCGCTACGAGAACGAGATTGCGTAAGAATCTGGGAACAGTTCGCTGGTTGAGCAACAACAAGCAGGTCGCTTCACTGACGGGCACCATGGGGCATGGCAAAGTGCGCGACCACACTACCGGAGGCGAAGGCAAGCTACACCGACGGCTCGCGACCCATACCGACGAGCGGCATTGCGGCCTGCAGCTGGGATACGGCATCATGACGTTTCCGCCAGTACACCCGCAGTATCAGAACATGCTCAACAATGGCAAAGGTGTGTGGACTGACAACAGCGTTTATGTCATGCGCGGCTGCTGGGAAGGAAAAATTTTCGTGACTCCCTACGATAGCGAAGAGGAGTGCGGGAGTGCGAAAAAGTGGTGGTGTTACTGAAGCAGGGGCAAGCTGCGGCCAAGACTGCTGCAACTGCGGCACCAGAAACATCATCGGCGCCCTCTCCGACGCCAGCAGTCGAGTCGGCGTTTATGCCAGAAGCTGCTCCGGCCGCACCTGCGGTGGAAGTGCTGGCTACTGTAACTGAGTCAATCTCTGCGGCAATGCCAGCAGCCGAACCGGTTGCTCCGATAATTCCTCCACCTGCGGCGGACACCGCAACTGCGCCGGCGCCTGTCGACCCTACTACTGGATCACCAGTGCAAGCCACGACTTCGGTGCTGAGTAGCGGCATTTCACATTTCAAACGAACATAGTTGATGGCGCGTGCACTACATATTTGCAAGACAACCGGGTTTACTGACACACCTGCATTATCAGCTTCGTATGCACACCGGTGGCCCCTGTGGCTGTTTGCATGCATCATTCTGCTGCAACCTGATGTCGTCGCCATCGCACGCGCAAATGCATGCGGATCTACCGCCTAAGAGTCTGTTAAAAATTTTTTCAACACCTTTTCAATACAACATTAATTGAGCTTAAGCTCACAGTTTTT
>DCSW01000062.1 GCA_002325825.1 Collimonas sp. UBA1456 | reverse complement strand
CGCGCCATTTGGTACATCTTCATTACGGCATTGACACCTTGTTTGTCAGCGCCGTTATCGGTTATCTGTTCGGTCAGGCTCTGCATGTGTTGTTACCTAGAGCGAGTTCGGCGTCGTTCGTTTTTACCATGGTTTTGGCATGGGGGCATTTCTGGTGGCCGCCACCAGTGCGCCGCTGATGGCGATCCTGATGATTTTCGAGATGATGCTGAGCTATTAGGTGATGTTACCGTTGATGTTGTCCTGTGTGGTCGCTTATTTTCTCTCGCGCAGCCATAAGTGGCACCTCGATGTACGACATCATCATCAAGCACAATCGTGATGCGCAGGAGTGTGTCAAGCTGCGCGGCATTTGTATGAGCGAGTTGATCCGACCGGCGCATACGCTACTGCCGATGAGTGCATCGTTCGCCGAGATCAGCGGCTTATTTTCTGGAATATCCGGTCCAATACACTTACATCGTCGACTAACGCAACTGCTATTGCGACGTGAATTTCTGCATGTGGTCAGGTTCGAGATGTAGCATTGGAGATGCGTTGCAATCCTTTCTCGAGCACCAGGACGAGGGCCTGCCGGTGGTGCGCAGCAAGAGCGACCCGAAATTGCTGCACACCGTCTACAAGACTTCACTGTTGGATGCTTATTTTTGCCTGGATCGTGCGCAGGAATTGCACGCTTAACAACGTACTTGCCTTTTTGTTACAATATTTGATTATTGCGGCAGGAGCTTTCAAAAAAATTACTTGCGGGTATCACAACACTGTCGTCAATTATGACCGTATTGGTTGCCAAGCCTTGTCGTTTTCATGTCGCAAATGATCGGCCTGCCGATAGCGGTCGATATCAACTCAGAGGAGCTACAATGTAAATTCTGTGGACCTTCATCGTCGGTTCTATTGTTGTTTTGATCACTAAATTCTTGCATCTGGAGCGCGAGAACATGGATTGTATCGTGACTACGTTACTCGGTATTGTCGGTTCCTTCTTTGCAGGCTATGTTGGCCAAGCTCTCGGCTGGTATCACGCCGGGCGGGGTACCGGCTTCATCGGTTCTATCGTCGGCGCTTTCGTGCTGCTGCTGATTTATGGGTTTGTCAAAGGTAAGACGGCCGGCCAATGTAGGAGTACATGCGCGGCAAGAAAAATCAACGCAGTATAGAGGTGCTGCTGCTGGCAGGCGCCTCGGCGTTATCGATCATGGGAGGCGACATCGCGGTCGACATTCATTTGTTGTCGCGGCTGATCGAAGACATTAATGCCGAATTCGGTCTGACCTCAGAGCAAATCGAAACACTTCATACCAAGCTTAAGGTGGTCACCTATAGCACCATCGTTGGTCTCGGTAGCACGTTGGTGGGGCGCGTGATGACACGCGAAGTGCTGCTCACGCTCAGCGGCGTCAAGCTGGTCTCCAAGAATGCCACACGGCTGGTGCCGATCACCGGACAGATGGTTATCGGCTGCGATCGGCTTTTCTGCCTTCAGGGCGGTAGGCAATCGGCATATTGAAGCCTGCATCAAGATCGCGGAGGAGTTGTTGAAAAGTGCAGGTGGAAGGTGAGTAATCTACTTTTCCTTTAATATCGCCGCTGCCTGGCAATCATCAAAGCGCTATGCCGATGGCTGTAATGATAGAATTCGTATCATTTGCAGTCGTCCGCGCCGCGCACGACCACCTCGTCCCTGTTCCTGCATCAGCCACGCCAATGCCGTTAGTCTGCGCGCCTGTTGCTGCAGCCCGTGATGTAGAGTGAGAAAAACCACTTCACCACGATAGAGTTTTCTATGTTGAGTTACCGTCATGCCTTCCATGCGGGTAATCATGCCGATGTGCTGAAGCATCTGATTACTATCCAGTTATTACGTTACCTGAGCCAGAAAGATACATCCTACATGGTCATCGATACGCATGCCGGTGCCAGCGTCTATGCGCTGGATGGCGGCTACGCATCGAAAAATGCCGAATATGAAACCGGCATCAGCCGCCTCTGGGATCGCAAAGACCTGCCACCGGCTCTGGCCGAGTACGTGCGGGTAGTACGCCAGCTTAATCCCGACAGCAAGTTGCGCTACTATCCGGGCTCGCCGTATTGCGCCGGTGCGGTTATGCGCGAACAGGACCGCTTGCGCCTGTTCGAGTTGCACCCCAGCGACGGCAAGATCCTGACTGACAACTTTCGTCGCTTCGACGCCGAGTGCGAGAGCGGCAATGGTCGCGGCAAGCGTGTGATGATTCAGCTCGGCGATGGCTTCCTCGGCTTGAAGGCATTGCTGCCCCCGCCATCGCGTCGTGGCCTGATCTTGATCGATCCGTCTTACGAGGTGAAGGAGGATTATCGGCATGTCAAGAACACAATTGAAGATGCGCTGACACGCTTCTCGACCGGTACCTACGCGGTTTGGTATCCGTTGCTGAATCGTATGGAATCGCGCCAGATGCCGGGCAAGCTCAAGCGCATGAAGGCCAATAGCTGGCTTAACGTCACGCTTACCGTGCGAACGCCGTCGCCGGACGGTTTTGGCTTGCACAGTAGCGGCATGTTTGTAATCAATCCGCCGTGGACGCTGGCACCGATGCTCGAAGAGCTGATGCCGTATTTGGTAAAAATTCTCGGAACCGATGCTGGCGCAGGATTTACGCTGGAATCGGGGCAAACTAAAGCGGTCGATACCGGTACCCGGCGCGTATAGCGGTGTGTTCGGCAGGCGCTGGCTTTCAAGCAGGCCTTTCTGCCAGTATATTTATTTATTGATCAATTGGTCCATTCACACAAGCCGCTAGTTTGCGGCCCATTGTCAACCATGTACGCCATATTGACTATTGCAACAGCGATCCATTAGACTCCTCTCCTTATCACGTTAGTGATAAGGAGAGGAGTGGTCCAGATACAAAAGGCCTTTATATGCCGGCCTATTTCGAATCGTAGCAAATACAAAATAATGATAAAAACCAAAATGTTCAGCCGCGCGCGCGTGTGATGCCCCTGCATACCAAAAGAAAATTGCTGATTACACTAACGACTTCGGCCACGGCCACGACCCACATGGCGCACGCACAAAATGTTCCCGTTCAAAAAGAATCGAAGGTTGATGGCGAGGCCACAATGCCGACCATTACCGGTTCCGGCCCCACGCCTGACGGCTATCGCAGGAATACTGAGTCGATCGCCATCTGCGGCGATGCTTCCTTGCTGGATATGCCATTATCGATCTCGGTCATTACCCGCGCTCGACTCGATGACCAGCGATCGCATCTGCTGAGTGAAGTTGTGCGCAACGATACCTCGGTTGTTGATAACTAGGCACCGGCTGGCTACTACGAAAATTTTACGATCCGCAACTTTACTTTGGACTTGGCGTCGAGCTACCAGATCAATGGCATGAGTATTGCTGGTGAGCAGAATGTGGCACTGAAAAACAAGGAAAGCCTTGAAACTCCCCATGATTTGGCGGGGCTGCAGAGCGGCATGATGGCGCCCGGCAGCTTGGTCAACTATTGTGACCAAGCTGCCGGGCGATGTGCGCTCGATGACGGTAGAAACCGATTCGCGCGGTTCGCGCTACCTGGTTGCCGATATCGGTACCTTGTTCGGTGAGCAGAAACAGTTCCGCATCCTCATCAACGTCGCGCACGAGACCCTTCATTCGTGTGTCAACAGCGCCGATGGTGAGTAGCAATTGCGTTTCGCAGGCGGTTGACGTGGAAGATATCGTCGCAGGTGTGTCTGCAATTCGATGCCGGATACCAGCGTCGCCAATCGCGTTTCGCGCCGGGCTACCAATATCCCGGGCAACGTGTCGTCCAGCACATTGGTCGGCGCGCATCCGTGGCGGCTAGCCGCAGCCGCGTCGTGATCGACGATCAGTTGGCCTTTTCATGCGGTTATTGTTATGGTATAAACTGTAGCTGGAGCGTGACGCCACCGCGCTATTTCAGGACAAATGGTGACTTCGACATTTACGATTATCGCTTTCTCGAAGACAGGCGGCGTAACGATCAGTTGCAGGCAATACTCCAAGGCTACCTGGCTACCGGCAAAATCAGGCATAATTTGACTTTAGGCGCGAGCATGCTCCGCTGTATCATGTCGCAGAGTGATAGTGTAAATGTGGTGGTTGGTAGCGATTATATTTATAGCCCGAACCCCATCGTCTACGAACCATCTTCGTACACCCCTGGTGCACTTTATCTGCGTCTGGACGGCCGGCAAAAAGTCCTGTTTGCAGTAGACTGCATCAGTTTGACGCCGCAATGGCAATTGATTGCCGGCGTACGCAATGTGTGGGGCGGCGAGCGCGCGCCGGATAATACCGGCGCGGCGACGCGTACCACCGACAAGACTTTGCTGCTGCCGCAATCGGATCTGTCTCTTTACACCAGCCACAGTAAAGGCCTGACGATGGGTTGGCAGGCGCCATGGTGGAATGAGCATACCTATGCGTTCCTGCCGTCAACGGTTTCGCACCAGATCGAGGCCGGTATCAAATACGACTGGCGCGACCGGCTCAGCCTGAGTGCGACGATATTCCGGATGAGTAAACCGTATGATATATCCGAAACTGGTCGAAAGTGGCTTCAATTATACCTAGCGGAGCACGGAAACCCACAAGGGTATCAAATTCAGCATCGCCGGCTAGGTCAGCAAGCAATTGCGACTAGCGTCGCCTTTATCCAGGCGCAGGAAAACGACACGGGTACACCGGCGTACGATGACCATCAGGTAATCAACGCACCGCACTTGTGTACAGCGTACTATGCGCTTGTCGCTGTAGTACGACTTTTAGTCTTGATGGGGAATACAGGCATGACCGAGGTAGATTCAGACTCAGAGCCAGGCGCTGTTGCCGGAACGAAGCTGCAACCAGTCCTGAGTCACGGTATGGGGCTGGAAGTCGTCGCGCCAAGTTGGCCAGCGTTGACACTGCACGAGGTGGCGTTGTTGTTGCGTCACTATCCACAAGTCGGCGCGGTGACGCGGCTAGAATGGCATAGCCCACGGCCATTTTCCAGCGCCTGCGTTGCCGATACCGAATCCGGCCCGATGTTCGTCAAGCGCCTGTTACGCGAGATCAGGACCGCCGATGAACTGACGCAAGAGCATCGCTTCATGGCACACCTGCGGCAGCGCGGACTGGCGGTTAGCGTCGTATTGCATACGGCCGATGGCCGTAGCGCATATGCTGATGGTGAATGGACCTACGAGGTGCATCGTCTCGGTCAGGGCGTCGACCGCTATCGCGATGCTACTTCATGGACGGCGTTCACCAATTGTGCTGATGCTGCAGCCGCAGGCGCAGCATTGGCACGCTTGCATCTGGCCGCGCGTGGTTATGATGCGCCGGCACGTAGCGTAAAATTGCTGGCATCAGGATTTACCCTGTTTCATGCAGACGCGCCGCAGGAAGTGCTGTCGCGCATGCAGCACTACATCGAGCAGCGTCCGGCACTGGCCGATTATCTGATGGCGCGTGATTGGCGTCAGGATGTGACCCAGGTTTTGCTACCGTTCCATGCTCAGTTGAGTACGCTGTTACAAGACTTGCAACCGCTCTGGACTCATAACGATTGGCACGCCTCCAACTTGCTGTGGCAAGGCACACGAACGCTGCCTGCGGTGGCGACAATAGTCGATTTCGGCTTATCGGACCGTACTTGCGCTGTATATGACCTGGCGATTGCCATCGAACGTAATATCATCGAATGGCTGGCGCTGCCACAGCAGCAGCCGGATAATCAAAGACCGCTGGTACATATCGATCAGTTGGATGCGATGCTGGATGCCTACCAGGAGCTGGCCCCGTTATCGGCAATTGAGGCACAAGCTTTGTCGGCCGTGCTGCCGCTGGCGCACGCCGAATTTGCGTTGTCCGAGCTGGCCTATTTCCACGGTGTGCAGAAATCTGTGGAGAATGCATCGCTCGCCTACGATACGTATTTTCTCGGCCATGCCGAGTGGTTCAACAGTGACGCCGGGCGCTATCTGCTGGCTCATTTGCGGCATTGGGCCGCGCGTCTTGTCAATCCCAAGGGATCTTAATGTCAGCTCTAGAAATCATCGCCGTCATCGTTAGCGCATTGGCCGTTTGGCTGACCGCTCGCCGCCATTTGTGGTGCTGGCCGATCGGATTGGTCTCAGTGCTGTTATACGCGCGCATCTTTTTCGACGTCAAGTTGTATTCCGACCTATTGCTGCAACTGGTCTTCGCCATCATGCAACTGTACGGTTGGTGGCAATGGCGCAAAGCGAAAACCGAGCAGCATGAGATTCTGTCGCAGCGGCTGCCGCGATCCAGCTTGATGAACGGCATGCTGAGCGGTGCTCTGGGCAGCCTGTTGCTCGGCTATGCAATGGCGCGCTTCACCGATGCTCATATCCCGTGGCTCGACTCGGCGCTGACCAGTTTCAGCCTGGTCGCGCAGTTTTGGATGGCGCGGAAGTACATCGCCAACTGGTGGCTCTGGATCGCCATCGATATCATCTATGTTGGCGTGTACGTCTACAAGGATCTGTACCTGACGGCAGCTTTGTATGTTGGATTCATCGTGCTGGCGCTCATCGGTCTGCGTAACTGGCAGCGCCAGTTGGCGCTGCACGAGCGTGCCGCTGAGGAGCGGCACGCGTTGGATGGTCAACAGCCCGATACTGCCTAATACGATTAATCCCGCTTCACATATCCTGGTTCTGGGCCCAGGCCAAGGCCGAAAGATGGGCGGCACTGACTTCAGTCGGACTGATCTTCAACGACGAAGAAAACGGCCCGAACAATCGCGAATTTAGTTCATAGACCTCGGTCAGTAGGACGTAAGGCAGGTATGGTACGCTGCGCATCAGCAATATATAGCCAACATCGTCTGACAGCTTGATGTTGGTCAGTACTTCTTTCATGCTGATGCCGAGAATGCGATCCAGCAATGACAAAATACCCGCAACAAACAGATTTTCCGATTCGCTTTTGGATAGCTGGCGCTGCCCCAGCAGTCCGATAAAGTGGCCACGAACGATCGTGGTTTCCATCAATACCGCGGCGAGTACCCACTGCTGCTGGCGGTGACCAACAAAAGCAACAACAACTGGAACAATGCCTTATAGCCGAGCAGAGTCAATGATGAGCGCAGCGACTGCACCTCGATTTTCAGGAAGAATGCAGCAAAATACATGAATTGATGGAAGCGCATGACGAAAAACGGTTGCGTGCCTTGAAAAAGCAACTGACTAACGTCAAGTTGCT
>DCSW01000027.1 GCA_002325825.1 Collimonas sp. UBA1456 | reverse complement strand
GGTGCCAATGTCTATCAACGACACTTGGTCAATGGATTTCATCCACGACCAGCTGGGGAACGGCCCGCATAAAATCGATCGACTACGCAGCCGTCATGCACCAGATCATTAAGGCCGAACAGACCTATCGGGACGTGCGTTCCATGGCCTACTAGGTGCGCACAGTGCGCTTCCCCTATCATCGGGACTTGCTCGGCCTTGACCTCGGTCAGACGCAGGTCTGATGAAGTCCTAGTTCGGCAGTTGCACAAAATGGAGTTCATTACTACCGTGCACCACGCCGTCTTGGTCGATGGCCCCGGCACGCGCCCCAATACGCTTGGCCACTGTAGTCCCCTCGTCATTCTGGCATCAATCCTGAGACGAAGTCTTGAAGCAGTTGTGTGATTGCGTACAATAATCGCCGAATTGCAGCAGTCATATAGGTCGCATCGGTCGTGACAGATTCATCATCCTGTTTCAGGATACCGAAATAGAAAATGCGACTGCGATATGTTCGGCCATCATTCAGAAGATCAGCCACCAGTCGTATCACATCGGGACCCGCGCATTTCAGGTGAAGGGGTCGATCGGGCTGATTAAAGTAGATGGTAGCCTGCGTGTGCAGGATGCCATTTTCGCTGCCGACCGCGCCTGTCGTGAAGCTAAGAAGGCGCATGACGATAGGGTATATAACAAGAATGCGCCCGTATTCCTGAAGCAACCGGAAGAGTCGCGTCTGCTCGAAAAACTGGGTGGCGAGTTCCTGCTATGTCACTATCCGAGCCGGAAGAATCGTTGAATTTCGAGATGCTGTTGAGGCTGCGCGGTGCCGACAACCGGGTGGTGCCGGCGACCAAGGTGGGTTGCAGCGGTGGAAGAAAATGGTAACATCGGTGCAATTGACCGCTGGGTCATGTTGACAGTGCTGGAGTGGTTCACTACACATCAGGCGCAATTGACGTGTACCAAATTCGGTTATGTCAATTTGAGCGGAACCTCGCTCAACGACGAGAAATCCGTTCAGAGTATTTTTACAATATTGCATCGCCATTTGCAAGTGGTGCCGTTGCTCTGCATCGAAATAACCGAAAGCGTGGCTTTGCATGATCTCGAGCATACGAACCGCTTCATCTATCGGCTGCAGGCGCTTGGCCCCAAAGTTGCGTTGGACGATTTTGGCGCAGGCTATATCTCTTTTATTTATCTCAAGAGCCTGTCGACGGACGCATTAAAAATTGATGACGTATTCATTTAAAGTATGAATACGCATCCGACAAATGAAAATAATTGTCGAAGTGCTCGCCGAGCTGGTGCGTAATCTTGGCATGAAGAGTATTGCCGTATTGCCGAATGGATCGAAGATTGAGCGATGTATTAGCCAAACTCGGAGTCGATTATGTTTAAGGCTACATCGTCGCGATGCCGCAAGCGCCTGACGCTATCCTAATAGCGTACTCTGCCGCGAGCTTTATTACTGATCCTGGATTGCTGCGTTTCGTGGCGAACCGGGGTGGCGGTGTGGGAGGGTCTGTCGACTATGACGACCTCCCACACCGCCAGACTTGTATTAAGCCAAGCTTCAAGCCAGATCATAGCGCATATTGCGGCATGCAGACACGAGCGCCGACGAGAATGAAAAATGACATACTACATCCTATTCAACGGCACTGCGGAGCAAAATATTTTATGATCGCGACCCTAAAACATATCGTGTTTTGGAAATTGAAAGAACATGCGGAAGGCGCTGACAAGGTAAGAAATGCATTGAAATTCAAGGCTTTGCTGGAGAGCTGCGCTGATGTCGTGCCGGGCATTCTTAAATTCGAGGCCGTGATTTCGCAACCGGGTTTGGAAGCGACCTATGACATTCTACTGAACGCTGAATTTGCTTCGGTAGAAGCCTTGGATGCCTACCAGCGGCATCCAACTCACGTCGCCATCAAGCCGTTTGTGGCAGCAGTGCGCGAAGCGCGCCAATGTATGGATTACCTGAGCTGAACGGTCATGATCTACCTGTGGAGAACCATGTCTGACCACCATTCATTTCCTCGAGTGTCGCAAATGTTGCCGATCGATAATCCTTTCCTGAGTTATCTGGGTGTCGAGTGCGTCTCGATGGGCGAAGGCGCAGCCGAATTGGCGCTGACTGTGCAATCGCATCACATGAGCCGCTGGCAGGTTACTCATGGCGGTATCTCGATGACCATGATGGATATGGACATGGCACTGGCCAACCGTTCCCGCAAATCGACGCCGCGGTAACGGTCGAAATGAAAATCAGTTGCCTGCAGCCGGCCGTAGTAGTGCGCGCCTGGTTGCCAAAGGCAAAGCGTTTCATCAGTCCATCACCATGTATTTTTGCGATGCCTAGCGGTGGCACGGCGAGCATCTGGTAGCGAAGGTGATTGGAGGGCTTTAAAATACATCCGACATCAGCGCGGGGTACTCAAGATTAAGTTCGACTTGCCAGTATTGCCTGCATGTGTGGTTGCATACAACTAGGCCGAGCATCCCACAGGCACTGGGTGCTTGCTGCCCGATGGCTATATCTGGCGTATGGTGGTCAGGTTAGCGGGACGCGGGGCTAGGGAGGTCGGTGCCGTGATCTTGCAAGCGTTGAGCAGCATGGCAGCATGGCAATACAGCTGTGCTGCTCAACGTCCAAGACCAGGCTGAAATTTTCTACAGTCGCCATGGCTTTAGTTGCGACGGTGAAGAGTTCTACGAAGCAGGGATTGCGCACATCCACAGGCGTCATGTGATTACTTGATGGCTATGATGTCAATCATCATCCAGAGCTTT
>DCSW01000099.1 GCA_002325825.1 Collimonas sp. UBA1456 | reverse complement strand
CAGTGCGATATGCGTCTTGCCGACTCCAGAAGTCCCTAGCACGATGACGTTCTCGCACTTGTTAATCCATTCACAACCTGCTAACTTCAGCACCAGGAATTTGTTCAGGCTCGGCATCGCCAGCGCAGTCAACGCAGACCTTTTCTCATATTCGCTGGCGGAAAGTAGGCAGCTTGAAGGCTTTTAAGTGATTAATCAACAGCATTTGCTGTACCACCGTGGTGGTCCCGATTGACGGCTCGATGTCGGCATTCATACGCTGCCTCCAATGCCCGCTTGCCTCACCAGCGCAGGCTGCATGAGGTAGCTGCCGACATCACCAGATTTTTGATTGCATCAAAGCTGGACACGAAGTAGCTGTGCAACAGCACGCTACTTCGTGTTCTCGACCATCACGGCAAAACGTACTTTGGCATATAAGTTCACGCTAGAAACACCCTTTCCGCCTTTCTTATGTACCCGCAGGTACATAAGAAAGGCTGGGAGTGGTACACTCTTAATGCATCATTCATGGCCGGTCCAAGTGTGCTTGTCTGTACATTAGTCACGCGGCTTTTATAACTACTCCAGTGCATCGACGCCGTCTTTCGCCAGCACCGCCTGATAGCTTTCACGTGAGAGCAAAGGCTGAGTAACGCAACGCATGGTCAATGAATCGTTAACTGCCATGACCACGTTCTGACTGCGCAAATCCTATGCCGCCTGGGCCGCCGGCGACGATGTGAAATCGGTGCCAGCAGCCATTTCAGCGACTGCGCCAATTGCATCCAGCGGCACTGGACTCAATATCAACACGATATCGCCCTAACCCAGGACCATGGAGCCAGCAATCCCGATCATTCGCAACAGCTGCGGTCCGATGCTCTTGACCACCACTTCTCGGTTGCCGATGATTCCATCGCCATAGATCGCGACGCGGTCATTTCCTACACGCAACACGATCACCGGGGGAATACTGTTGAGCCACAGACACCGTACCTGCATCGCCCAGAAATACAGACAGATATTGCGGCGACGCCCGATCTCCTTGCCACATCAGCATGCCGTCGTTGCATGCCGCAGCCAAAGCCGCCGGGTTGAATTGATCGCCGAATTCTTGGCTCTCAGTCACGAGAATATAATAGTCAATAACAAACTGGAGCTGAGTACGATCAACAACACGCGAATCTACTTTTGTTGCGACAATTTGCCCATCAACGGCACGGCATTCTGGCTGAAGTCAGCTACGCCGACGGCGCTATCTGCCGTCTCGGCTGCCGCAGCGGCTCTGGTACTGAACATCGTCGGTGCTGATAGCGCTTCAGGAATGAAATACCCCGCCATCACAGTCTGTTCTGACTTATATATCAAGCAGTCCAGTACGCAGCGATCACTGGCTTCTCCCTACTCTTTCTTAGCCACCTCCGATAAAGATGGTAGTTTGAATACCATTAAAGAATTTTCTAATTGCAAATTCAATGCCACCGGATACTGCCGCAGTACCTGCGCACTCATAAACCTACTTGTAAAAATAAGCGTGATGCAAAATTCGGGCAATACTTAATTTAGTCCATACCTGTGATTCGCTATCGACATAGCTCTTGGCGCTGTTGCTGTCTATGGATTCCGCAGGCTGCAAGGTCATCTGGGTGACGTTGCACAAATTCAGTACACGCGACACCAGCAAACTGCTGCTGAACGAAAATTTCGGAGAAAACGCCACAATCCGACATTCCTTGTCAATCTGCGTCAAAATTTGACCTTGGTAGCGCGCAAAATCGATCACGCTGATGATGTTTACGCGCACGTTAACTTAAACCAAAAAATTAGTCATGTGTCAACGGCATCTGGAAAATCTTGCCGACTGCGTCGATTTCGCCGGTCTCTTATAAATTTAACAACCAGCGAAGCGACTCTATCCGATCAATAAACCAAATTGGCTTTCCCACACATCCACTCCACTGCGAGCGGATTGCATTCGCCCCAGCAAATGCGACTGGAATTCGCGCAAGCGGGTACATCACGTGTCGGCATCAGCGGCCGATTTATTAGCTGGGATGACAGCAGCGAGGAAGACAACGACGACGACGGCAATTCGGCGGACAGAGCGAGGTTGATTGGATCATATTGACGTAAATCCGGATGGTATTCACGACCTTAAAATGGTCCTGAAACGGCTATGTCCAGCAGTGCGTATTAAGTAAGCGCGGCGATTTTTTCCAGCCATTTTCCAGGCTCGATCGGTTTTACCAGGTAATCGCGTGCGCCTTGGCGCAAGCCGAAAATATGGTCGGTTTCCAGGCCGTTGCTGTTGCAGATGATTCTAGGAGTATCCTTGATGTCGTCATCGCGCGTCATCGAGTGCGTTGCCTGCAAGCCTTATCAGGCGTTGATTGCGTTTGCATCGTCCGAGACCTGAATGTGCTAGCTCACTGTCCTGAGCAGACTATCTATGGTGAACAGCTTGGTAACATACTCGTCGTAACCGACCATTGCGCTGCGGGCACACGATCAAACAAATCATCATTGGGTGACAGCATGATCACCGGCGTTGCATGGAATTCAACGCTTCTCTTGATTAAAGCGCAGGTTTGACCGTCATCGAGCCGATGGCATCAGGATGTAGCAAAAAATCAGCGCCGACTTATGATCATTAACTCTTGCCAACGCATCGCAATCATCTTCGGCGAGCACCACTGGATAACCAGCCTGACTTAAAAGAATCTCTGCGAAATGCTAAATTGTGCTGCTATCGTCGATCACCATTATGTTAAAGTCGACGCTGCCAATTTATGTTGAATTGATGTTGCCATGGAATTATCTCACTCAATCCAAATAAATCTACTGCTTCACTGCAATAAATATTTCTTATAGCAATATTTATTGCAGGGTGGGCTTAAAGTTCAATTTCTGTAACTTCGAACGTTAATTTGGCATTCCTGCAAGAACCAAATTGCCATTCGGAATCAAATGGCAACCATTTCAAAATCTTCCTTGCGGGCGCCGCACTCGTGGCAAGTCCAGTTCATCGGCACGTCATCCCATCGCGTACCTGGCGCAACGCCCTCTTCCGGCAAGCCAGCTTCTTCGTCATAAACCCAGCCGCAGATCAGGCACATCCAGGTTTTGAATTCCGTCTTGTTAGTTTCGTTATTGCTCACAGCGATAACCCTTCAATCAAGTAAAATGTAAAGTCAGACATTTTAATATACCTGCCGTGCAAAACCAAACTTCCCCACTCATATTGACATTCGGCGTTGCCGATCCGGTCGGCGCCGTCGGCATTCAGGCCGACCTGGCCACTTTTTCGTCGATGGGCTGCCATGGCCTGTCAGTCATCACTTCGATCCTGATCGGCGATACCGGGCGTATCGAAGATATCCAACAAATCGATGCCGATTGGGTTGCCGACCAGGCTCGCGTCATGCTCGAAGACATGCCGGTGACAACTTTCAAGGTCGGCGCCGTCGGTAGCATCGAGAGCGTGTCGGTGATCGCTGAAATCGTCTCTGACTACCCGGAAATTCCACTGATTCTAGACCCTTTTTTATCGGCCATGCCGGATCAGGGTCAGGATAGCGAAGAACTGCTGATCGCCATCCGCGAACTACTAATCCCGCAAACCACCGTCATGCTGCTCTCGGCAGTTGAACTTGCGCGCTTGGCGGAAACCTGGCGCGAGCCGTCGTCCGAAGACATGCTTGACCTGGATGCGATGCACATCATCGAACTTGGCTGCGAATATCTGTTGGTCACCGGCACGCCGACGGCGGCCACCGAAATCGGCAACACTCTATTCAACGATACCGGCGTAGTCCGCGAAGATCAATGGCCGCGTGTGTCAGGATCGTTTAGCGGCGCCGGCAGCACGTTGTCGGCGGCCATCGCGGCGATGCTGGCGAACGGGCTGGACGTGCCCGAGGCCGCCTCCGAGGCGCAGGAGTTCACGCTGGCAGCAGTCACCGCAGCGCAACGGCTGGGCATGGGAAAACGGATTCCAGACCGATATTTCTGGGCGCGTGAGGAAGCACTCCAAGGACTACACGCAGATGATGCGAATGGGTGAAGTTTTTCTTGATTTTTCCGTCACATTATGGCGTAAAATTTTACCTAACAGACTAGTTTTAACTAGTATTTTTTGCAATTTAACCCGTTTATTTAATCCGGTGAGGACAGCGCCGCACTAAAAAATGTCATTCGCAACGCTGCGGTAGCTCTTCAACTCTGTCCCGCAAATAAAAAAATGAAATCCAACAACGATATCCTCTTTACCCGCGCTCACCTAACCACGCCTGGCGGCGTCAACTCCCCAGTCCGCGCTTTCCGTTCGGTCGGCGGTACCCCGCGCTTCATCACGCGCGCCGAAGGCCCGTATTTCTGGGATGCCGATGGTCGCCGCTACATCGACTACATCGGCTCCTGGGGCACCGCCATTGTCGGCCACGCCCATCCGACCGTGATCAAGGCTGTACAAGAGGCGGCGGCGCGCGGCCTCAGCTTCGGCGCGCCAACTCAAGGTGAAATCGAAATCGCCGAAGAAATCTGCAAGCTGATGCCAGCGATTAAGCAGGTACGCCTGGTGTCGAGCGGGACCGAGGCGACCATGAGCGCATTGCGGCTAGCGCGCGGCGCCACCGGCCGCGACAAAATCATCAAGTTCGAGGGTTGCTATCACGGCCACACTGATTCGCTGCTGGTCAAGGGTGGTAGCGGCCTGCTCACGTTCGGCAATCCGACCTCAGCCGGCGTATCTGAAGATTTTATCAAGCACACACTGGTGCTCGATTACAACAATACAGAGCAATTAGAAGACGCGTTCAAGAACATTGGTGACCAGCTCGCCTGCGTGATTGTCGAGCCGGTGGCCGGCAACATGAATCTAATACGGGCGACCCCGGAATTCCTGCAAACCATGCGCCACCTGTGCACCCATTATGGTACCGTGCTGATTTTCGATGAAGTGATGTGCGGCTTCCGTGTCGCGCTCGGCGGCGCGCAATCGTTATACGGCATTTCTCCCGACATCACCGCGCTGGGCAAGGTAATCGGCGGCGGTTTGCCTGTGGCGGCGTTCGGTGGACGGGCCGATTTGATGGCACGCATGGCGCCACTTGGTGCAGTGTATCAGGCTGGCACCTTGTCCGGCAATCCGGTGGCGGTCGCTGCTGGCATGAGCACGCTCAAACTAATTCAGGAGCCAGGTTTCTACGACAGACTGGGAACGCAAACCGAGAAACTGGTCAGCGGCCTGAACCAGGCGGCAAAAGACGCCGGCGTGACGTTCAGCGGCGATGCGATCGGCGGCATGTTCGGTTTATATTTCGCGGACGTAGTACCTAGCACCTACGCAGCCGTGATTCAATTTAACAAAGAGCTGTTCAACCAGTTCTTCCACGCAATGCTGGATGCTGGGGTATACCTGGCGCCATCGGCATTTGAGGCAGGCTTTTTGTCAGCGCAGCACGATAACGCGGCGATTGAAGCAACCGTAGCAGCGGCGCGCGGCGCCTTTGCGCGACTTACTTAAAATTCGCCCCCCCTATAGCTATGAGGTTTTCAGTTCAACCAACCACGTCGACGGAAATACCAGAACGGCGTAATAGCCGAACAGACCATCAGCAACAGCGCCAGCGGATAGCCGAACTGCCACTCGAACTCCGGCATGAAACGGAAGTTCATGCCGTAGATACTGGCGATCAGGGTTGGCGGCAAAAACGCCACCGAAGCCACCGAGAAGATCTTGATGATTTTGTTCTGGTTGATGTTGATGAAACCGACCGTGGCATCCATCAGAAAGTTAATCTTATCGAAAAGGAATGCCGTGTGGCCATCGAGCGATTCGATGTCGCGCAAGATTTGCCGTGCATCCTCAAACTGATCGACATTCAGCAATCGGCCGCGCATCAAAAAACTGACCGCGCGCCGCGTATCCATCATATTGCGGCGGATGCGGCCATTCAAGTCTTCTTCGTGTGCCATCGCGCTCAACGCTTCAGCTGCGTCCTGGTCCGTCAGTTTCTTTTGTAGTACTCGCTGGCTCACTTCATCCAGCTTCTGGTAAACACCCTCCAAGGCATCAGCCGAATACTCGGCATCGATCTGATACAGATCGAGCAGCACGTCCTTGTAATCACCAATTGATCCTGGCCGTGAGCGCGCCCGCATACGCACCAGACGGAACACCGGCAAATCCTCACCATGTATTGAAAACAGAATATCGCGCGCCAGAATAAAGGCAACAGTAACGGTCGACGACGGACCATCGTCTTCTTCAAAAAGAAAATCGGTGCGAAGGTGCAGATCGCCGTTTTCCGCTTCGTAATAGCGAGCCGATGCTTCGATGTCCTTGACATCATCTTCACCCGGCAAGGTGACGCCATAGATACTCTTGACCCAGGCCCGCTCCTGATCGTTAGGTTCGGTCAGATCGACCCATACCGGTTGTACTTTCTCCAGGTCACTATGACTCTCGATGTTGACCTGATTCAAACGGCCGTTTTGCAAAACAAATATATTGATCATGCTTATCTCGATGACAGATTTTTCAGAAAAGTGCTATTCGGTTTTTACACGTTGGAAAAAATTCAAATTCACGGCAATTTAAACAACCTCTGGCAAGCCCGCATTCTAAGGTAATTTAAACGATCTCATGCGTCATAGAGTCAATCTGGTGCGTTGCGAAAGATATGCCGAGTCGCGATTTTGTCGTAGAAGCGCGGCCCCGGCAACATCACCGCGAGCCGCCCAGCCTGACTGGATCCGAGATTGGCGGCAGAGGTCTTGTAATAATACTGAGCCGCCGCTTCGGCGCCGAACAAGCCATTACCCCACTCCACCAAATTCAAGTAAATCTTAAGGATGCGCTCTTTTTTTCATCAAGAACTCAAGCATGTAGGTGATGATCAGTTCCTGACCTTTGCGTAAATAACTGCGCTCACCCGACAGGAAAAGATTTTTCGCCAGTTGCTAGGTGATGGTGGAACCGCCGCGCACCACCTGGCCTTTTTTCTCATTCTTTTCGTAGGCTTTCTGCAGCGCATTCCAGTCCACCCCATCATGCTCGAAGAAATTAGCGTCTTCGGCGGCGAAGATCACGCGTTTCGGGTTGTTGGAGATACGCGCATACGACACCCATGTGAATTGCAGCTGAGCATCCGGCACAGTCTCACGAAACTCGGCGAGACGTTCTCGAATGAAGCTGGTGGAGATCGGATTGTGATCTATCCACCACCATTTCTGAACGAAAAAATAGACTTGCAACAGCAAGATTGCGGCAATCAGCAGCACGTATAAACGCAATATTATTTTGCCCACTGATTCACTCTCATTTCCAGATTGATCGATTGAAGGCAAGGTGCCTCGGATTGGACAACTCGAGCTTCGACAACGACCCGATGCACATTAACGACACCAGGATCGTACTAAAACAGTACTACGATAGCTGCGCACGTAATGCTGCAAGTACGGCATCTGTGAGCGGACGCACGCCACGCCAAACAAAAAAAGATTCGGCTGCCTGCTCTACCAGCATGCCGAGGCCGTCGCGTACTTGCGCGCCATGCAACGTGGCAAATTGCATGAACACCGTCGGCTGTTTGCCGTACATCATGTCGTAAGCCAGCGTCGCCGCACCGAACACCTGCGCGGCAACTGGCGGCAAATCCGCCTGCAAACTGGCCGATGTCGCATTGATCACGAGATCGAACTGTTGCTTCAGAGCGACAAAACCACAGGCGCTAAGTTCACATCCTACCGCGAATGGCTGGAACTGCTGCACCAGTTCGCCTGCCTTCACCGTTGTACGATTGGCAATCACCAACTTCGCCGGGCTGGATTTCAGTAGTGACAACATCACGCCACGCGCGGCGCCGCCGGCACCCAGCAGCAGGATTTTTTTACCGGCCAGATCGTAGCCTGCATTACGCACCACATCGGTCACCAGGCCGACGCCATCAGTGTTATCGCCAAGTATGCCGCTGCCGTCGAATTTCAGCGTATTGACGGCACCGGCGGCCTTGGCCCTGGCTGTCAGATTGGTCGCCAGTGCATAGGCTTCAAGCTTGAACGGCACGGTGACGTTAGCACCCTTGCCGCCTTGCGTGATGAACTGCTGTAGCGTCGCGGCAAAGCCCTTCAACGGCGCCAGCAAGCGTCCATAATGCAGATCCTGCATGGTGTCGGCGGCAAAGCGGTTCTGAATATCGGGCGACTTGCTGTGGGCAATCGGATTACCGATCACCAAATATTGAGCGAACACGTCGGTATCGTTCATTGATTGTTTCCCCCTATCGGTTTCGCCTCCAGTGACCCTGCACGGATGAACTCAAACGTTGAGATCCACTCCCATACATCGTCTTTGCCACTGCTATTCATGTTTTCTTGAAAACGTCCAAACGGTGCCGAACGCTCGATAATTTTCAAGGTTGCGCTATCCAGATCCGGATTACCTGAGCTGCGTTCGATGCGAACAACGCCTTCTCTGGCGTAGAGTTAACTATCCAGGTAGATCGGGATATACACACCATCTTCCCATACGGGTTGAGACCGTTCTTTTAGAAAAATTCAACATGCCCATTTTTTAGAAACGGTCCTGGAATGCCTTGTAGTAAGCGGCATAACCGACCACGGACGCACTCGGCATGATCTGAGTCTTTTTCTGCCGCTTGTTATACTCGTCGATATTCTTGGCTATCTCAGCTTCCTTGCTGGCTATAGCCTTGGTGATTTTGATCAGGTCGGTGTCGTTCGGCTGGGGGCGTATTGTCGCTGATCTTGTCATGTAAGATCCATGGCCGGCAACATCAACGGAAGGTTTCCTTATGCATCTGTTGCTACTGCTGTTCGAGCTGCTCGATACGGCACTTGGTTGCCATCAGATTGGCGCCGTTTTTGGATTTACGAATATCCGATAGCGATGATTTGGCTCGCCCGGCGTCAGCATTGTCGCTACCATCTAGATTAGCTTATGCTAGCGCTTCCGGCTTGGTGCTATTCTTGATATTGATCAGGATCACTTCTAGTTGGGGGATCGGTCGGTTTCAATTTGAACGCATCGGCGGCGGCAAAATGCGCCGTCACCGACTCTACGATGGCGCCGACCAGGATTTGGTTTTGAAAAATGAATTTCATGCGTGGACCACAACTCGCGGTAATGAAGGAAAGGGTTCTACGGCAAAGCAATATTCCAATAGGGAATTTACAGTTGCGCGATCGCTTGCCTGTGGATCAATCGGCCGGCGACTTTATCTCGTGGAGAATAGGCGCGTCATTAACCGCCGGACCGCTCTCATCACTGGCAACTGCATCAACAGCCTGATCCGCTACCGTCTCCGATTGCTCGGCAATCATCTCGTCCTCCACCGCATCCTTCGCATCATCGAGTTGCTGCGCATCAACGCTCGGTGCCGCACACACTTCCAGCAGGCGCGCCTCGAACGTCAGGTCGACCTCGTCCCAACGCAGAATATCCAGTTTGACCTGAGTGCCGCGCGCCAGTTGTTGCATACCCGGTAATTTGATAATCAGCGGGATATCCGCCAATCGCATTATCTCGTCTTTCAGTACCACCGCCTCGACCTGGCGTACCTGCTCCTGCTCCAGCCAACGCAAGCACCAGTAGCGCTCCATGTTGGACTGGAAATCGCCGTAGCCAGAATACACTGCATCAAAGCCTGAGACGATCGCAAACAGATCGGCATCGCGGGGCTTGAACGGCGCTACGCCGCCCTCGATGCATGCCAGGATCTGCCATTGATTGATCAGATCGGTATACCGGCGCAGCGGCGAAGTGCTCCACGCATATTGATCGACACCCAAGCCCTGGTGCGGGGCTGCGTGAGTCACCATGCGGACCTGCATTTTGGCAGCCCAGCCACCGCTGCTGCCGCCCTGTGCGCGGTAGATACCCGGCACGCCATGGTCGGACATCAACTTGCCCCAGCTGCTGTTGGCAAAAATCATCAGCTCGGCGACGATCTTGTCGAGAGGCGCGCCGCGCTTGCGGCGGGTGATGGTAACAACATCGTCTTCAACATAAAAATTGAAATCGACGTGATTGTTTTGCTCGGGCCGCAACCCGAAACTTTCGCGCTTGGTCATACGGCCTTGTTCCAGCACCTGTATAAATTTCCATAGCACTGCGATATCGGCCTTGTGTGGATAATCGCCGGCATCGTTAGCGAGATTTTCTTCTGTGACTAGTTCGTCAAGGTTGTTATGGCGCAGGTTGGCCGAAATCGGCACCAGTTCAGCGCGGCTTTCGGTGCTGATCACGCGCCAGTCCTGCGGATCGAGAGTGGCGTAGAGCGACAGCGCCGGGCAATTCTTGCCTTCCGCCAGCGTAAAAGCCTCGATCAACTCATCCGGCAACATAGTGATCTTGTCGCCCGGCATATACACGGTCGACATGCGCTGACGCGCAATCGTATCCAGCGCATCGCCGCGCTTGATGCCGAGGCCCGGTGCTGCAATATGAATACCGATCCGGATACTGCCGTCGGCCAGCGTCTGTAACGACAGCGCATCGTCGATTTCGGTTGTGGTCACGTCGTCGATGGAGAACGCCTGTACCGCCGCCAGCGGCAACTCCGGCACTGATGGAATGGTGATCTTGGGGAAACCGGTTCCCTTAGGGAAAAACTCCAGCAGAAATTTAGACAAATGCAACTGTTTGGCCGAGGCAATTCCGCCCACTTTAAGCATCAGGCGTTGCGGCGAAGTCCGCAACTCATTGCAGGCAGTATTCAGTGCCTTGTATTCTATGCTATTCTTGTCCGGCTTGAACAATAATTGCAGCACCAACGGTTTCATCACGTCCGGCAACTGCCCGGACTTTAACTGCTCGACATACTGCGCCTGAATCAACACCTGCTGTTTTTTTTTCTCGATGCCTGCCTGCGCTGCCTTGAGGGATGCTTCGGGAGCAGCCTTATAACGGCCCCGGCCCTTTTTATAGAAATAGATCGGCGCCTTGTGCAAGCTCAACAACAAGCCGGCTGCCTCTGCCGGCAGCGGTGTATGGCCGAAATATTCCGCGCCCAGTTCGGCAAACCCGAACTCTTCCTGGCCGGCGACTTCCCACAAGAAATCCAGTTCAATTTCTTGCGCAATCCGTTGCGCCTGCTCCAGCAATTCCTGCGATGCCGGCATTCTGAATTGCAGCAGCACATCCTTGGATTCGACCTTACTGCGTTTTCCCGAAGGAAGTTCGACCTGATATGCCTTGCCTTGTTGCGACAGTACTGCGCCTGCTTTAAAGTCGCCGGACTCTTCAAAAAATAGATTCATTGCATACTTTACGTGTGAATTTTTGATGATACCGCTGTCAGTACTGTGTGCTTGGTTGTGAATGACTGACTGGTTACTTGACAGCGCCAAATGATATTGATTGAAGGGCAGCAGCCCTATGCCTGGAAGCAGTGCTGACGGGGGACGGTGCGAAAAGCACCATTTTCAGGTCGGTTCGCATCCGCCGCAATGCGTCAATTTCAGGAAAAAATACTTCGGTCACTAGCATCACGCCGGTTTTGCGGCGAAATGCCGAGCGCCGAGCCCAAAGAGGATAAGCGAAACTAAGATTGCCGGTCGCAGCACGCATGCGACGCACCAGCGGGTGGCCGTCGTACAGACGCGCAAATTGCAGCTGGCCGCGCGCCACCAGCGGGTCGCCAAACAGCGTGGTGCCAAGTGAACGCTCACCTAATCCCCCAAAAAAAGGCCATTCAGCCGTCGTTGCACGGAGCGCCAACACCGTGTGTCCTAGCACCATCGGATGACCGTCGCAGCGTAATAGTACATCGCGCTCCTGTACCTGCAGCCGTCCTGGCAGCGCGATTGCCTGCCACTCGTCGGCCAGACACATGGCGCGCTGCTGACGCAGGCGCTGCACCCGAAACTGCTGGCAATGCGCCATCAATTTATAGGTCAGCGAGGATCGATCGGTCAACCAGTCGCGCATCGTATCGGATGGTTGAACACCATTGGCATGCTCGTGCCATTTGGCAAAGGTCGGGGAACGCGGCATCAGAGACCCGATCCAGCTGCATTGACATTCAGCAGGGTACCGCAAAACGCCAATACCGCATCGGCATAATCGGTGAACTCACCGGTGCCATGATCGCTACCCCCTATCATTACCTGTCTATCTTGCGGATAATGGTCGACCATCTCGCGCCAATCGAGAACTTCATCACCGGTCACGGCAATCAGGAAATAGCGCTCAGGCTGCCTGATGCGATCGATTTGCAAAATCTGCAATTCTGCGATGTACTCGCGCTTGAATTCAAGCGACTGCTCTGAATGATACTGGGTGCTGACGCCGACATATTTTTTCAGATCTCGTGACGGCCTAACTATCGGATTCAACAACCCCTCACGGCAACCGATCTGTTCGACTAGCCAGGTATCGCAGTAATCGTTCAGCGATGAACCGATCAGAATCAGGTCGACTGGCCGGCATTGCTTGATGCAGTCTTGCGCCAGACCGGTTGCAGCAGCCGGTGAAGCCGGTAACTGCGGACACAGATAGTCGTCCGCCCGTCCCAACTGTTGCATGCGTTCTGCCAGCAGGCGCGCTTTAAAAGATTGCGGCGATGAGTGGAAGCCGTGCAGATAAAGAATCATGACAATCCAATCAAGGCACTCAGGATTTTTTGATGGACGCCGCCGAAACCATCGTTACCCATCACCAGCACCTGGTCGCCAGGCTTGGTGGCCTTGACAATCACCGCCAACAATTGTTCGAGATCATCGTAAACGCTCGCTTTGTCGCTAAGCAGCTGTAGCGCTTCGCCCAGACTCCAATCGAACGCTTCCTTGCCGTTACCTTTAGCGCCATAGCCAAACACCAGATCGGTTTCTGCCAGGCCACCCGGCAGCGCATCTTGCATGGCACCCAGCTTCATGTTGTTCAAACGCATCTCCAGCACCACCGAGATGCGCGCGTTGCCGATCTGCTTGCACAACCCGACAACCGTCGTGGTATGGTGAGGAAAGTCGCCATAAACTGCGAAATCGCGTACCGTGCCGCGCAGCTCCATGCGGCGCTTGACGTTTTCAAAACAGACTAGCGCGGCCAGTGCATTCATGCGAATGTATTCACCGCTCAACGACCATTGCACGACGCCCTGCAACTCGCTGTTGAAGCTCACTTCAAAGTCGCCATTATCCAGAGCGTGGAACGACAAGACTTGCTGCTCGCCACAAAACATTTCCGTTCCGCTCCAGCAGCCGCGTTGTAAGGCCGGTTCACGGACATTGACAACTAAACGACCGACACCCGGCACAGTGCGGACCAGATGATGGAATTGGGTTGCGACCACCACCAAATCAGGAAAGATGTCGGCATGATCGTATTCGAAGTTATTCACCATCACTGTTTCGGCGCGATAGTGAACAAACTTACTGCGCTTGTCGAAGAATGCAGTGTCACACTCATCGGCTTCAATCACGAAGAACGAAGATGCTACCGCATCGGCCTGATGCAATAGCTGGGTCGATATGTCGAAATTCATCGGCACACCGCCGATCAGGAAACTTGGATCGTAACTGGCGTCTTCCAAAATCCAGGCCAGCATCCCTGAAGTGGTGGTCTTGCCGTGGGCGCCGGACACACCGCCAGTGTCCATTTATCGTACAAAATATGCTCATCTATCCATCGCGGCCCCGAGACATACGGAAAACCGCGGTTCAGTATCTCCTCCATCAGTGGATTGCCACGCGAAACGACATTACCGATTACGAACAAATCCGGCTGTAAGCCGGCCTGTTCCGGACCGAAGCCCTGGGTCAGTTCTATTTCCTGTGCTTCGAGTCGGGTACTCATCGGCGGGTATACATTAGCATCGCAGCCGGTCACTTTATGCCCCGCCTGTTTAGCCAATATCGCCAAACCGCCCATAAACGTGCTGCAGATGCCAAAGATATAAATATGCATTCTTCAGTTTCACTATTTTACTAAGAGGAATACCGTGATTTTACCTGATCAGCCGATTTAAACGATAAGCTGAGGCCGAAAGTTTTTCCTAGCTAGTACAGTTTGCCGATGCCAATGGATGGTACGAATCGATGGCAGGTAAACCAAAAATCATTTTATGATCGCTCTCATGGCATCCAATCTTTCTCCTGAATTAGAACAACTACGCGCGGAAATTGCCGCTGCAGCGGCACGCATGATCGCAGAAGATGGCAGCGTGGTGCTTAACGGTACCGAAGTAATCCTCCCACAAAATATGATCAGTTTAAAGTAGGATTTTCTTAAAT
>DCSW01000105.1 GCA_002325825.1 Collimonas sp. UBA1456 | reverse complement strand
GAAATATCGAACACATTTTCAAAATATTTTGAATAGACTCTAAGAAAAAGCAGGAAGAATGTTTCCCGTTAACTTATACGTCAAAGTACGTCGCACCGTGATGGTCGATAACAAAATTCGGCGAACTTATTCATCGGGCTACCCAGCGACTTCTGCCGAACTGGATCGACATCGACGCTGCTGTCAGCTATGGCCAGAAAAGTCCGCTTGGCGCTGCCATTGACTAAAGAGGCAAGCAAGAAGCCTCCCGGCACGAATGGTTGTTCACATGGCGCCCGTGCCCCCATCGCCCTGCTGTCCGATCGTAACCCAGATCGGTAATATTGAAAAGATTGCCGATCTACCTGCCAAGAAGTAGTACATTATTACGACATTAATATTCCACCCGCCGGCACGATATGTCAATCCAGCGTCGGCAACCAGCCTTGTATTGGCAGACAAACATGGGAGGCTGTATCATCGTCGGAGTAGGCTTACCGGCATCTTGCAAAGGTTTCTACGAAAACGATTCGCGCTATTTAAACCTTACGAATTAAGGAGTCCCACGATGTATCGATCCAATCTAAAAACTACCAGCAAGGATATCCGTAGCCTGGTTAAAGATGCTCAGGAATTGTTCCACGAAGCAGCGGCAACAACTGGTGAAACAGCCGAAAACCTACGTGAAAAAGGTTTGGAACTAATCGACACGGCAGTGTCTAAGGCACAGGATGTGCAAGCTGCAGCAATCGAAATCAGCAAGGAAATTGTGGCAACCACCGATGAGTATGTACAAGAAAACCCGTGGCGAGCAATTGCCATTTCGGCGGGCATCGGCTTGCTGGTCGGCTTGATCATCTCCCGTAAATAATCGCAACATAATCGACAGCTATGAATGAACCAACAACCACCAAAGCAAAGTAGTCCAAGTTTAGTGTCAGGCCTGATTGACACCGCCAAAAACATGTTTGCGCTGGTTATAAGCCGTATTGAACTAGCCGCAGTGGAGTTCTCCGAAATCGGCTCACACCTGCTCAAGCTGCTATTTGCCAGCGTACTCAGCATTGTCGCACTCTGGTTTGCGCTGGCATTCTGGTGCGGTTTGTTGGTAGTGCTGACCTGGGACGCGCTGGGATGGAAAATCCTGCTGATCCTGGCGGCGCTGTTCAGCATTGTGGCAATCGGCTGCAGCTTATATATGCGCAGCGTGTTGCGTCAGGGACGTCTCGACCTGCTGCCAGTTACCATGGCCGAGCTGCGCAAAGATCGCGACGCCATACTTTGAGCGGAGAACCTAATATGAATCGACATCAGCAACCGGAAAACCACATTTCGACCGCCGAACGCAAGCAGAAGTTGCTGCAAGAAGGTGCTGCATTCCGGGCCGCGATGATGAACTCGCGCAATATTGTCCGTACCAGCCTGCACAGCTGTTCGCTACTGGGTAATCTGTTTAGGGGCTTCTCCAGCCTGGCTTCTCCGGCATTCAGCAAGCTCGGCAATCTCCACACTGCCAAACTTCCGCCGACCCTACTGCCGCTGCTGCTCTCCAGCGCATCTTGGATCGCTAGGCGCGGCACCCGAAAAATATTAATTGTCAGCAGCGCTGCCCTTGCGGGGATTGGTGCCGCGGTTTATCTTAGCAGTAGAAATAGCAAGGGAACAAAAGATAGTGCGTAACTACTACAATCCATAGCATGGGATAAGGCGTTTTTTCTGATGCTGTCTCATAATAAGAGTTGAAAGAAAAAAGCATGAATAAATTCAAAATTGGCGCCCTGATGGTAGCCGTTACAATGGCAACAGCAGGTTGCATTAATACGTCGGAAACGTAACAGAGTACGGTGCCAAGCACACGGCGATTGGCACCGCCTGGACCGGCGCCGCAATAGGCGCGGTTGGGAGCAAGCATCAAAAAGACCAGAAATGGACAATGGAACGCGCCACAGCTGGTACTACCGCCCAGGTCACCAAGACCATCGATAACCGGCTTAATGTAAAAGTCACAGCCGATACCGGCTTTGCTACCGGACGCGCCGACCTCAATCTTGCGCTGAGCCCGATCCTGGATCAGTTGGCGACAACCTTGGTGCAAAGTCCGACGTTTTTGGCGAAAGTCTACGGCCATACGGATAATACCAGCACCGATGCGATCAACGATACGCTGTGCGCACCATCGCGTACAGCGTATCGCCCCGGCTACCTGATCATCAGCCGCGGCGTAGCTCTGAACCGCATCATCACGAATGGCTTTGGATCGACCCAGCCTCTGGTCGCCAACCATACGGCGGTCAACCGCCGCGTTGAATTGTTTGTTCGCGAATCATCTCCTGCTTAGCCGGACCGGGCTGCAGCTTATTCATCTCTGCCTAGAAAGCTCTGGACAAAAAAGCCAGTCAAGATATTGACTAGCCTTTTTACGACGGCGTCGCTGCATTATTTTTCGGCAGACTCCGTCGCTATGCTGGCGGCAAAAGCGGGGGCGCTTGCTGAAACAGCAGCCAGTGCTGCCGGTGCCGGTACTGCGGGTTCCTTGAATGTGCCGCCGGATTTATTGGCCATGTAGACCACCGCCCGCGTGACTTCGATATCGTCCAGGGACGGATTGCCGTCTTTGGCTGGCATTCCCCGCAAACTCTGCAACGCATAACCGACAACTTTGTCGTAATCATCTGCTAGGCGCGGTTCCCATGCGGTGGCATCGCCTACCTTAGGTGCACCGGCAACACCCGCTGCGTGACAAACGAAACAAGTGAACTTGTAAACTTCTTCGCCCAACAACAATTGCTTCGGCGCGTTAATATCCTTGAAAGTGAACCCAATATCAGCCAGCGGCTTAATACGTTAATTGATCGCGTCAGTGTCTGCCATTCGGGGCCGATACTGACTCTCTTGCCGTTGATGACATACTGCACCAGCAATCCGATACAGATGATCGGGACCAGAAAGCCTGCCGCTATGGCAGCGATCAGTTGCTTTGGCGTCTTGATTGCGGATTGCTGTTTTCCGTTATGCGCGTCGCCCCATGGTTTTCCTCAGTGCAATCGTCAAAACCGAAAAGTCGGACCACCCTCACAAGGATCGTTCAAACAAGCAGAAGAGCACACGATCTTTTCGCAAATTTTTTTATTTAGTATAGTCGTAATAATTACTATTTAAAATGCTTTGCTTTGCATGGACGCACGCGTAGAAAAACGGTATCCTTCACACCTCTTCTCAATTTCTCATATGCGGCTGTAGCTCAGTGGATAGNNGCCGGTCACATTGGTGCGCTCACCCACGTTGACGAAAGAAGCAGTTGGGGGCAGACCTTCAGCGTTCTCTGCAACCCCAATGATCAAGGGTTCCAGGCCAGACAGCTTCATGGGGGGAACAAGATTTTCAGACATACGACTCACCTGTGGGCAAAAGTTGGGGCAGGTGAGCGTCGTTACCAGTGATCCAAGCCTGGCAGGATAGACAACCCGCTGCAACGCTCCTTGGAGGGACCGGATTTTAGGGCCTGACGGTCAGCCACCTTAAACCCCCTACAATCGCGGCTCTGTTTCAGGGTAGCGGCTGTAGCTCAGTGGATAGAGTATTGGCCTCCGAAGCCAATGGTCGCTGGTTCGATTCCAGCCAGCCGCACCAATTTTTTCCCACCAACATCGAAAAATCGAAAACTTATTTTTCAGAAAATTTTTGCACTTGAATTAATAGCCATCATTTGTGAAACAAACGATTCTGACGAAAATATCGATATGCTCTCATGGCCGACGGGAAGCAACCGAATATCCATACCTAAACATGAGAGAAGCAGGCTGTTCTCCAAAATGGAAAAATCTGCTTCTATACTGATCAAAACAACAACCGGAATACCATTCCGCAATTGCAGCAGTTCTTGCCGGGGTGATAATGTCCCGAGATGACCGGGAGCGGCAAATGACTCGGCGCTCAATGGCGAGATTGGTTTGGCCGTCTTGCGGATATGCTGGTCATCGAGTAGATCGGCATACGGCGCCATCGTCAGGCAGGATAGTGCGGTATGTGTCGCTGGCACAGCACTACCGGTCAACACAATATTGATCGCCGAAGTCGGATTGGCTGCTTGCAGTATTGCGTTACCGGCCAAGGCTGGGAAAGACTTGCCGTTACCATTGCTTTCGGAAAGATAACAAGAGGCGCAACTGTCCAGATAAATTTGCGCGCCATGCGTATCGACAATGCCGTTGTACAAGGCCTTGGCGACTTTGTCGTTCGGGGAAAAGGGGCCGCAGAATTAGCCGGCGGCAGCGATTTTAGATACTTAGCGATTCCGGAAAGCGGCATCGTTCATGTGTTGCGTGGAATGCGACACCGCATCATTCATGCCTACAAAAGAAGCGCTATAGCTGTTGCGGCCGGTCTTCAGAAGTTCCGCTATGTCGGCTTCACTCCATGGCGCCAATCCGACGCCGTGCTCGTTACGCAACGATAGCGGAATTCAGCAGTCAATCC
Source organism: Collimonas sp. UBA1456 (assembly GCA_002325825.1). Taxonomy (GTDB): domain Bacteria; phylum Pseudomonadota; class Gammaproteobacteria; order Burkholderiales; family Burkholderiaceae_D; genus Collimonas. The sequence continues at coordinate 19,184 of DCSW01000105.1, read as the reverse complement.
CGCTGCCACCAGCCAGGTAGACATTATTGCCTTAATCGCTCAAGGCTTTTTCCTGGAAGCCGATACCGCGCGCGGTATGGCATGCTCCGCAATGACCGAGGCCCTAAACCACATAGGCCCCGAGCAAGGTTTGTTGATCGATGCCGGCTGTGGCTTGAGGCCGAACATCCAACGCAGACAGTCAGCTGGAAGTGCATCGAAAGGGGCCAAGGGATATCCTGTTTTTTGTTCGGGGTTGGCGCTGCCTGCTCGCCATGCATGAAATAGGCATGCAGAGCACCATCGCTGAGAGGTGCAAGTGACGGATACGGCATGGCCGGATAAACCGTATAGCTCTGCTTGGTTTGCTAGCTGCGTATCAGCTTGTCGGAATCCTCAAAGCGCCATCAGGATAAGTGTCGCGATATTCGCCACGCTTCAACGCCGCTACACTGAGACCGGCCTCCGTGAGTTTTTTGGCAATGATGGCGCCAGTACAGCCAAAATCGACGATGACAGCATCGACATGCGGCATCTTCTTATCTTTCATAATGAAAGATTTTCTGCAGGAGATGGATATTTTTCCCGTATTGCTCAACCCAATCCATGTAGTCTGCCCCAGCGCCAGAAAAGCTAATTATCTGCCATGTCGCCATATTTTTATTGTCGCCATGCGCAGGATCACAAAAGTAACCCTCATGCGTATTTTGCAGCAGTTGCGCAAAGAAGATCTAGATCGGAACTTGGTCGATATCGAATGTGCCCTTTCCAGCTCGGCGAAACGATCTGCCCAGTTTCTCTGCGCTGCGGCCGTGAAACCGACCAGGCCGCTGCAATACGACTCACACGGATTCATGTATTAGGGTGTGGTCGATCCGCTAGGCGGCATTAGCACATTGTGACCGCTGTTCGGCATTTCAAACCAGATGCTGGCGGGGGATTACGCTGATCTTGGCGACTTTCGTGCTGTTCAAGATGAAGGCGTGACCACTTCGCCTGGTTAACTATATTGCCGACCATCTGGATTTTAATCTGCACGTTGACTGCCGGCCGGTAGAAAATACTCGATGCTAATCCGCGGATCGGCTTTCTGGATACGGCGAAATCGATCGCGCAGATGCAACAGGTCATTTTCAACAACTATCTGGATGTCGGTCTGGTATGTTTCTTTATCCCGATACTACTCAGTATCCTTTGAATCAGCATCAAGACAGTGTTGCTGACGTGTACGATCAACCAGACGAGCACCAAAGAAATCCCCATTTTAATCATTGGAAAGTGCGTTGCCGTCAGCCTGAAAGGCCGAGCATGCTGAAAGAACTATCGAAAGCGGGACGATATTTCTGGAAAACCATTCGATTGATGGTGAGTTTGCCGAATACAACACTTACGTCGCGCACATGGAAAACACGCATCCTGATGCACCGATGATGAGTTATGAAGAGTTTATCAAGGAGCACCAAGAAGCCCCTTACCAAGAAGCCCCTTATGTCGGCAAAATCTGCTCAAACTGCTTTCGACTTACATCGCTGTGATAGGTTTTTCTATTCATTCGCCAAGTTTACGATATACCCCACACATGTTCAAAAGATTTCGAACAGGATCTAAACAACAAAGCTGTTAGTGCTCCCAATCAGCCGACCGTACTGCTGGTGGCACCACTCTCCGGGCATCACTCGACATTACTACGCGACACCATACTCGGCCTACTGCCGAAGAGTATGACCATGGTGGGCGCCCGATCGATCCGAGCGAATCGTCAACCGATGTCAACGACCCGGCTACCGAAAAGCCATTCGGCTAATTTGAAAACACCGTCATATATAGGATGATGCCGTCGAACTATCCTGGTTTTGAGAGCAAGGTTTATCATAGTTTCCTGCAGGATGCCTGTTTCGTCGCGATGAATCCTAGCCACCATGCATAGAGCCACTGGGATTTCTACATGCACCCGTATGAAGAAGATAGCGATTCGACCGAAAGCCATCGCAAGTTCTACGATGAATACAATGCGGTGCTGGACATGCCGTCCGATTACTAGCTGGGAACCATCAAGACCACACTTTCGGACCATAGGTTGCCGCGAGACACTTGAAAAGTCGAAGGAGAATTGGTGCGCCAGCAAGATACCAAGAGCGTCGCGCTGTTCACCACCGAAGGCGAGCTAGACGACATCTCCGGGCTGGGCCATACTCAGGCCGCACATGATTTGTGTAGCGCTATCCAGAAAGCCAAGAAACAGCATTTCACTGCAAAGAAATGTGGTCACTACGATATTTCATCCGGCCGTCGCTGGCGCAAAGCGATTTGCTAAAAAATCACGGTTTTTATCAAAGCCAACGCATAATCACGTGGGTTCAGCCGCATTAAGCCTGCCATTCGAGCCGTTTCTTCAAAAGAAACAGATTTTTATTTTCTGACAAGCGATTTTGGCAGGATTGTTGCACTGCCGCCGGCACCCCGGAGGCAGTGCAACGCACGCAAGTAAAGGCAAGCAGCGCGACAAGGAATCCGGGATAATATGCGCCATGTTGCCATCATCCAATTCCTTACCGCCATGCCAGCCCCATCTTTGCCATCCCTTGCCGACCTCATTGAAGCCCTGCTGCCGCAGACGCAATGTACCAAGTGCGGCTATCCGTCCTGCCGGCAGTATGCCGAAGCCATCGCCGACTGTAGCGCCAGCTATAACCAGTGCCCGCCCGGCGGCCAACAAGGCGTGGCAAGGCTGGCGCAACTGCTAGGACAACCGACGATTGCGCTGAATCCGGGCAACGGCGTCGAACGTTCGCGGCCGCTGGCAGTCATCGACGAAGCCACCTGTATCGGCTGTACCTTATGTATACAGGCCTGTCCGGTGGATGCTATTGTCGGCGCCGCCAAACAGATGCATACGGTAATCGCCGAGCAGTGCACCGGCTGCGACTTGTGCGTCGCGCCCTGCCCGGTTGACTGCATCACCATGATTGAGGCTAGCGGCACGCAAACCGGCTGGGATGCATGGACACAGCAACAAGCCGACGCGGCGCGAGCGCGCCATGATTTCCATATATTCAGGTTGCGCCGGGAAAAACAGGAGAACGACGACCGCCTGGCAGCCAAGGCAGCGGAAAAGATCAAGGCGGTGGCAGCCGAAGCAGCCGCTACGCCGGAACAGCAAGCCGAACAGCAACGTAAGAAAGCGATCATTCAGGCAGCGATTGAACAGGTGCGACTGAAGAAATATCAAGCTATCAAGGACCAGCAATGAAAGCAGAAAAATGCCGCGAAATATTTACCCGTCTGCGTGCTGCGCTACCGCATCCGACTACCGAACTAGAATACACCTCGTCGTTCGAGTTGCTGATCTCAGTGATCCTGTCGGCGCAAACCACCGATATCTCGGTGAACAAGGCAACGCGCAAACTGTATCCGGTCGCCAATACGCCGATGCAAATCTATGCGCTTGGCGTTGATGGTTTGATGCCGTACATCAAAACCATCGGTCTGTATCGCACCAAGGCAAAGAACATCATCGAGACCTGCCGCATGCTGATGACGCTGCACGACAACCAGGTACCACGCAGTCGCGAAGAATTACAGGCGTTGCCAGGCGTCGGGATCAAAACCGCCAATGTCGTACTGAACACCGCCTTTGGCATGCCGACGATTGCCGTCGACACCCACATATTCCGGGTTGCAAATCGTACTGGTATTGCGCCAGGCAAGGATGTCAATACGGTTGAACAACAATTGATGAAACTGGTGCCGGCCGAATTTCTGCTGGATGCGCATCACTGGCTAATACTGCATGGCCGTTATATTTGCATGGCACGCAAGCCGCTGTGCTGGAACTGCAACATCGCCGACCCCTGTGATTTCAAAAGCAAGACGCCGTTGCCAGAAAAAGGAGTCTGATCTCATGTCGCAATCTCATCCGCACACCGAACATCATTTCAAAGCTAGCGATACCGTGCGCGATATTATCATCGTGATGACCGACGGGCCTGACCGTGCCGTTCGCACTAGCAGCCTACATCAGCAGCGCAGCAGTCGGCAGCAATATCATCGTTACTGCCGGTGTCGCCGAGATTTCCACCGGTTCGATTGCGATGGCCCTGGCGGCTACCTGCCCGAGCACATGCGACACCAACATTATACTATGCCGAGCGCGAGCTGGAAGAGCAGGAAATACGCAACGTACCACATCGCGAACGCAAGGAAGTGATCGACATCATGATGCTGTCGTACCTAATCGCCGTACATGCTGATGCACTCAATTCCGCGAGCATTGGCAGCATCGACCGGCGTGACGTTGCTGACGCTGTTCATTTTTGGCTACTTGAAAGGCAGCGTGACCGGCACCGGCACCTTCAAGTCAGCCCCACAAACCTTGATGGTCGACGGCCTGGCTGCGGCTGTCGCTTTCGGCATTGCCAGACTGATTAGTTAAGCATCATGTTCAATCTATCCCAAGACGACGTACGCCGCTTCTTCTGCGAAGCCTACCGCAAGCAACACGCCAACGAGATATTAACGCCGCTGGAAGCCATCGCTACCGACTGGCTGCAACAGCATCCAGAATACGCCGGCGAATTGCAAGATGTCGAAGCGACGCTGGCGGCCGATTATTCGATCGAGAACGGCCAGACCAATCCGTTCTTGCACCTGTCGATGCACCTGTCGATCGCCGAACAAATCTCGATCGACCAGCCACCCGGCATCCGTGCTACGGTCACCGCCCTGATCCAACGCCTGCAATCGGAACATGAAGCGCATCACCAGATCATGGAGTGCCTGGGCCAGATGATCTGGCATGCACAACGCAGCGGCTTGCCGCCGGATAGCGCCGCCTATATCGATTGCGTCCGTAAGCATGTATAACGAGCGACCGAGGCCTGTGCCGGTATTCTGCGCCGCGGCGGCACAAGCCGACTTAATCTGATACGCATTCTGCAATGCAATTTCAGTTGCATTTATGGCTTGACAGGCTTGCTGATAATCCTGCTCGGTAGAGCATAAAAGCTGCGTGACTAATGTACCGGAAAGCGCACTTGGATCGACCATGGGTGACGCACTAAAAGTGTATCAATACTAGCCTGTAGTTTTTTATATACCTGCAGGTATATAAAAAATGCGGAAAGGATTTTTCAGTGGATTTATACATCAAAGTACGTCGGGCCGTAATGGTCGAGAACAAGAATGTGTGTGCTGTTGCACGCCACCTCGGCATCCATCGCAATACCCGTCAGGAAGATGTGCCAGTTTACAGCGCCACCCGGTTATCGGCGAACGCCGGCTCCGATTTCTCCGGCGCCATGCACATGATGCCACGCTGGTGACATCGAATTTGCCGCTTAACGCGTGGACCAGTGCCCTCGGTTCGGAGCGGTTGACCGGCTCGTTGCGTGATCGGCTAACCAATCACGACCACATCCTGAAGATGATGTGGCGAATCGTATAGATTGGCTACTATCAAGCAACAGCAACCGCGCAATGCCAAACCAAACATCTTCTCTAAAAAAAGAGGGGCCAACCCGTAACAACAAAAACAACGTTTTGGGAGAACGGGCTACGCTACGCTTCGCACGTCACCCCCCCCAACCCTGCCCCGCAGTGAAATGTGAAGTGAAAAGAGAAAAATTCAGGGCCTGAACAGCTCTATTTATTAACCCGAATTAATACACTTTTAACGCGCCATTCGGTACATCTTTATTCCGGCAATGACAGATATCCAGACCGTTTTTTTAAAATAATGTCGAGATTCTGCCGGGATGGCTACTGCAACGCATGAAACGTGAACTGACGCTGAAACAATTGGCACAGTTGAAAAAATTCGGTTATATCAAACTGATGGAACGCCTGAAGGAATTACTGACGCAACAGAAGGAGCGGCGCGAAGGTGGCAACAAATGGATCGGCACCAGTGGCAGGTCGCTATTCGGCAATGGCGACACTAATCCGGCAGGCACGGGCGGCGGCAACCGCACCGCTGTCAAGGTCTGGGATGCACGCGGCTACGATGGCAAACGCAACATCAAGGTAGCCCTACGCCGGCTACGTAAATTTGTACGCTCGAGAATCGCGGAAGAACTGGCGCTCGACGAGTTAATCCGCGTAACCGCCAAAAATGCCGGCTATCTCGATATAAAAATACGGACTTAACTTAAAAACAATATCAAGATGCTGATGCTGCTGGATGTAAGCGGCACCGCGGATGAGCACATCCAACGCACCGAAGAATTATTTTCTGCGAGCAAGGCCGAATTCAAAAAAATGGTTTTTTACTTCCATAACTGCGTCTACGATTACTTTTTGGAAAACAATCATCGCCGTCATACCGAGCGCTTTCCAACTTGGACATCCTGCAAAAGCACACGCCAGACCCCAAACTAATTTTCGTCAGCGATACCACCATGAGCCCCTATGAGATTTTGCAGCTCGACGCATAGATCAAGCATAACAACAAAGAAGCTGGCGCCGAATGGCTGAAGCGCCTCATCAACGCGTTCCCCAATTTTGTCCGACGCAATCCGGAACAGGAGGGCCTGTGGCAGTACCTTCAATCGGTTGACATAATTCGGCAACTGATGAGCAATCGCATGTTTCCCTTGACGATGGACGGCCTGAAACACGGCATGCGCGTGTTGAGCAAGGAGTCTATTTTGATCGCAGGTTTCAAGTGCGAATAAAGTAAAGTCAACGTAACGTTTACCATCTCTTAGAATCAAAGCGTATCACGATTGTTGGCTATCTTCGCAAAGAAAAAAATTTCGCCAACGCTAGAACTACCTGCAGCGGCTACAGGTGCCGACTCAGAAGATGCAACCGTCGTACCCGGCTTGCTGGGCACATACATGGTCATGGCTAAACTCATTGTCAGCCAGCAGAACGACGGCGATTTTGGTGTCTTGATAATAACTCTTGATAGTTGCGCAGACATCGTAGGGATCGCTATCAGGCAGTTGCGAATTGATCAGTACAATCGAAATCGTCTGTTGGTATAGACTTACGCAGCCGCATCAGCACTGCCAGCCCACTCCACTGGCATGACATGATGCGCCATCGCCTGCGCCAGGTCCAGGTCGTCACGAAAAGTTGATGGCTTGTCGATAATCAGGATACGATCTATCTGTAGCGACTTGCACCCGCATTCCCTCGAATTCGGTCAGATCGAGATCCAGCCGTTCTCGCCGGCGCCGTTGTAGTGCGCCCTTGGCCAGCGTCATATCCGACTGACTCTGCTTGGACAGCATGATCAGACAACGATCGATCAAGCTGTCCACAGTTGTCCAGGGCATCAAACAGGTTAAGTCGGCGGATCGGCCTGCCGATGGTGGTGTACGACAGGTCCAGATCCAGTATGCCTACCAGCCAAGGCCGGCTCCAAGTTATTGTAAGTCTGGCACTTGCAGGCTATCTAAGGACAGACGATGGTAATATTTTTAGCTGCCCTGTTTCACCGAAAAAGTGGCATCAAAAATATTGATTTTACGATTCGTAAAACCGATAAGACGGATAGCAAATGATGCATTATGATTTTTCATTTTCTATTCACTGCTAAACAACTACCAACAAAAAACATGGTATCAAAATCTTTATGTGCATTTTATTTTTATCAACATAATGTACATAAAGACAATATTTTATTGCCCAAAAATCAACTGAACAACTTCTTAAATTTGTAGATAATTCAACGATATTTCCAAGTGGCTGCGTAGCATAAACAACGATCCGGTATTTTTTCATTAAAATGTGCATAGGATAATCACCAGCAACACGCGAATCAGTTTCAAATTAACAACAATATTCAATTGATCTAACAAAGCTAAATGGCAACCAAAAAATCATCGCAGTCTGACTACAGCGAATCATCGATCCGTGTATTAAAGGGCTTGGAGCCGGTGAAGCAACGTCCTGGCATGTATACCCGGACCGAAAATCCGCTGCATATCATCCAGGAAATAATCGACAACGCCTCGGATGAAGCACTCAGCGGATTTTGCAAGATCATCCTAGTCACTCTCAACGCCGACGACAGCGTCAGCGTTGAGGATGATGGCCGTGGCATTCCGGTCGGCATGCATCCTGAAGAAAAGGTCCCGACCGTGGAAATCGTATTTACGCGGCTGCACGCCGGCGGCAAATTCGATAAAGGCAGCGGCGGCGCCTACTCATTTTCCGGTGGCTTGCACGGGGTTGGCGTATCGGTAACCAACGCCCTCTCCTCGCGCCTGGAAATCACGGTCTGGCGCGCAGGCAGCGTACATCAGATGGCGTTTGCCGATGGCGATGTGATCGAAAATCTCACCACGCGCCCGATTGGCTGCGACGACAAAAAATCCGGCACCCGCGTGACTGCCTGGCCGAATTCGAAATATTTCGATTCGCTGGCCATCTCGCAGCCAGAACTGCAGTGCCTGCTGCGCTCCAAAGCGGTGCTACTGCCGGGCGTCAAGGTCACCCTACTCAACGCCAAGAGCGGCGATAACCAGACCTGGCGATACGATCAAGGCTTGCGCGGCTACCTGATGGAATCGCTGGCGCAATCCTCGAATGCCGAGCTGTTGATCCCGCTGTTTGAGGGCGAACAATACGCAGGCACCGATTCCGAAGGCTTTGCTGAGGGCGAAGGCGCTGCATGGGTCGTGGCATGGACCGAAGATAGCGCCATCGTGCGCGAATCGTATGTCAATCTGATCCCGACTCCGGCCGGTGGCACTCATGAATCAGGCTTGCGCGAAGGTTTATTCGGCGCGATCAAAAGCTTCGTGGAAATGCACTCGCTGTTGCCGAAGGGCGTCAAGCTCTTGTCGGAGGACGTATTTGCGCGCGTCTCTTTCGTGTTGTCAGCCAAGGTGCTGGACCCGCAATTTCAGGGCCAGATCAAGGAGCGCCTGAATTCACGCGATGCGGTACGCCTGGTTTCCAACTATACAAGGCCGGCGTTAGAGTTGTGGCTGAATCAGCACGTCGAATATGGCAAGAAGTTGGCCGACCTGGTCATCAAGCAAGCCCAGAACCGCTTGCGCTCTGCGCAAAAGGTCGAGAAGAAAAAATCCTCCGAGATAGCCGTATTGCCGGGCAAGTTGACCGATTGCGAATCCAGCGATATTAGCCGCAACGAACTGTTTCTGGTCGAGGGCGATTCAGCTGGCGGTTCCGCCAAGATGGGTCGCGACAAGGAATTCCAGGCCATTCTGCCCTTACGCGGCAAGGTACTGAATTCGTGGGAAACCGAGCGCGACCGCTTGTTCGCCAATAACGAAATCCATGACATTGCAGTGGCCATCGGTGTCAATCCACACGGCAAGAACGACACCATCGATTTCAGCAGCCTGCGTTACGGCAAGATCTGCATCTTGTCGGATGCTGACGTCGACGGCTCGCACATTCAGGTACTTCTGCTGACCCTGTTCTTCCGCCACTTCCCGCAACTAATCGACCGCGGCAACATCTGCATTGCCAGGCCGCCATTGTATCGCGTCGATGCCCCGGAACGTTGCAAGAAGCCAGCACAAAAAATTTACGCTCTAGACGATGGCGAACTGCTAGCGACCGAGGACAAATTGCGTAAGGACGGCTTCAAGGACGGCACCTGGAGCATTTCCCGTTTCAAGGGTTTGGGTGAAATGAATGCCGAACAACTGTGGGAAACTACGATGAATCCGGACACACGCCGCCTGCTGCCGGTGACGCTTGGCAGCTTCGATCTGGATGCATCGAAAAACTGCTTCAACATGCTGATGGGTAAAGGCGAAGCTGCGGCGCGGCGCGCCTGGATTGAAGAGCACGGCAATGAGGCTAAAGCGGATATTTGATACGTTGCCGATTAGCCAAGCAGGCGTCTTTATCGATGCCAACCATCCATATCGGCAAAACGTATTATGATGAGCGCAGATTGATGCGCAGCACACTGCTACGTCCAGCAAGACAGAGTTGCCGTCAGCAATGACGACCATCCCCACAACATGCGTCCGTGCAACGCCAGAGTATAATAGTCTTGCGTATAATTTTATGGCCAGCCGTGGTGCGCCTGGCAAACTCAAAAGACACTGTAGTCAATGACACACCTGAAACATCGCAATACCAATACCTCTAGTGTTGCGCTGTGCTAGCAGATGAACCATCTTCGTCATCGTCTCGGCCAACTCTGCATGGCGCTGCTGCTGACGCTAGCACTAATGAGCGCGGTCGGCAGTGCGCGTGCGGACATCTACGGCTATGTCGATACCGACGGCGCAGGCCATTTCCAGACCGAAAAACTGGATAACAGGCATCAAATTTTCATGCGCAGCGGTGGTAATTACGGTCGAATCTGGCTTCAATCCCGGCGCGGTCTTGCCCAAGAGCGCCATCGGTCTGATGCAAATCAGGCCGGCGGTCGGATCTGATGATTCCATCCTATAATGCCGGCGAAGGCGGAGTGCGAAAGTACAACAACCAAGTACCGTCGTATCCGGAAACCCACAATTACGTGCAACTGATGCGCCAGTTTTATCAATTGTAGAAACCGGTATTCGGCGAGATTGCTATGCACAGCAGAGGTAGCGTTAGTAGCGGCAATGGTGATCTGACACGCGTCCATATGGTCATTCCGGGATGCAGTAATATGCCGCCACGACAACTGAAGCCAACGCGCTGCCGAATCTGCATGCCATTCGATCAACACCAGCCATATTCACAGCGGCAACACCTTTTATCGAGTACTTGCTGAATCTCCATGACCGACCAGAACGATCTATTTGCCCCCCGGGATGCTACCTCCCATAACGTAGAATCGTTAACGCTTGCCACTTTCGCCGAACGCGCTTACCTCGACTACGCGATTTCTGTCGTCAAGGGCCGCGCCCTGCCCGACGTCTCGGACGGCCAGAAGCCGGTACAGCGCCGTATCCTGTATGCGATGAACGAGCTCGGCCTGAATGCCGCCGCCAAGCCGCGTAAATCGGCACTGGTGGTCGGCGACGTGCTCGGTAAGTTGCACCCGCACGGCGACCAGTCGGTGTACGACGCGCTGGTGCGCATGACCCAGGATTTTTCGTTGCGCTATCCGCTGGTCGACGGTCAAGGTAACTTCGGCTCGCGCGACGGTGATGGCGCCGCGGCGATGAGATACACCGAAGCGCGCTTGACGCCGATATCCCGCCTGCTACTGGAAGAAATCTACATGGGTACGGTCGATTTCCAAACCAACTATGACGGCTCGACCGAAGAACCACGGCTGCTACCAGCTCGCCTGCCGTTCGTGTTGCTGAACGGCGCCTCCGGGATCGCGGTCGGCCTGGCCACTGAAATACCATCGCATAATCTGCAGGAAGTCGCCAAGGCGGCGCTGGCACTGATCCGTAATCCGGCACTAGGCCATGCCGAGCTGATGCAGATCATCCCCGGTCCGGACTTCCCTGGTGGCGGCCAGATTATTACCTCGCCAACAGCGATTTCTGGAATGTACGAGAGTGGTCGTGGCAGTCTGAAAGTGCGCGCCATCTGGAAAATCGAAGACCTGGCGCGTGGCCAGTGGCAGGCTGTTGTGACCGAATTGCCGCCTGGAGCATCCTCGCAAAGAATCCTGGAAGAAATTGAGGAACTGACCAATCCGAAGATCAAGCTTGGCAAGAAGACCTTGACGCCGGAGCAGCTGGCGCTCAAAACTTCCATCTTGTCAGTACTCGACACGGTGCGCGACGAATCCGGCCGCGATGCAGCGGTGCGACTGGTGTTCGAGCCGAAATCGAAGAACCTCGACCAAATCGAGTTCATCAACATGCTGTTGGCGTACACCTCGCTCGAAAGCAACGTCTCGATCAACCTGGTGATGATCGGTGGCGATGGGCATCCTCGTCAGAAGGGCCTGGGCATAATCCTGCGCGAGTGGATCACTTTTCGCTTTGCCACCATCACGCGCCGCTCGCAATACAAATTACAGAAAATCGAAGACCGCATCCATATTCTCGAAGGCCGCGAAGCGATCCTGCTAAATATCGACAAGGTCATCAAGATTATCCGCGAATCGGACGAGCCAAAATCGACGCTGATCGCCGAGTTCAAATTATCTGACAACCAGGCCGAGGACATCCTGGAAATTCGTCTGCGTCAATTGAAGCGCCTAGAAACTATCAGGAACCAACAAGAGTTGGCCGAATTGCGCAATGAAAAAGCCACGTTGCAAAACCTTCTCAATAATCCGGCATCAATGAAGAGCTTGATGATCACGGAAATCGAAGCCGATCAAAAACAGTTCGGCGATGCGCGCCGCACATTGATCGAAGCGGCCGAAAAAGCCGTGGTGGAAACCAGGGTCGTGGATGAGCCGGTCACCATCATCATTTCGCAAAAAGGCTGGATTCGGGCACGCATCGGTCATGGTCATAACACCGCCCAGTTTGTATTCAAGGCCGGCGATGCGTTGTACGGTGCATTTGAATGCCGCACCGTCGACAATCTGCTGACTTTCGGCTCCAACGGCCGCATCTATTCGGTAGCGGTATCAACGCTACCGAACGCACGCGGCGACGGCATACCGATCACGACCTTGATCGACCTCACCAGCGGTAGTAGCGTATTGCACTATTTCGCTGGTGCTACGGACCGTACATTGTTGCTGGCATCGTCGGGCGGCTATGGCTTTACTGCCAAGATCGGCGACATTTTGAGCCGGGTCAAGGCTGGCAAAGCCTTCATCACACTAGACGCAGGCGACCTGTCGCTACCACCACAAATGCTCGACAGCGACGTCAGCGCGATTGCCTGCCTGTCGGAAAAGGGACGCCTGCTGATATTCGGCCTGGACGAATGCAAATCGCTCAGCAACGGCGGCCGTGGCGTGATCCTGATGAAACTGGAGAACAATGAGAAGCTGTTGGCGGCGCAACCAATCAGCCAGCGAGGAGTTGTGGTGTCCGGCAGCGACCGCGGTCGCAAGGCGCAACAAGTTGCTTTGTCGGCATCCGGGCTAGCGCGGCATATCGGCAAACGTGCTAGCAAGGGGAAAGTGCTGAAATCGAAGCTGAGGCCTGTGACATTGATCGCACAGATCTGATGTCGACCCCATGGGGTGAGCAGGAAGTTATGCCCGTGCTATGGGGCTTGTCTAGAAGGATTTGAGTCAGAGTTGAATTAAAATAACTAGACTCTGACCCAAATTATTCTTAAGTGATGCATATCATATGCTGCGTAACTCCGCCGCAAAAAACTCCACCGTTTTCGGCTGAGTATCCCAAGCTCACATCAGACGACAACCGCCGGCACGCACTGCCTCAGCAGCTTGCTTTGATAAATCCACAAAAATGGCATTCGATTGCGGTTCGCAACAATACCCGAACTCCCAGGATATCTTGCAGACGCTGATGCAGTAATTGCACCATGGCATTTACGTGGTGGGCGTTACGCAGTCAGACATCGTTGTCCAGCAATCCCAGCCAGGGGGTGGAAATGAAACTCATCTTAGATGCGAGTTGGCCGACCTATTTGACGCGATAGGCAAAATCCTTGGCCAGCGCCTTGTCGAAGCACATCATTACTTCCTCTACCAGCAGGCCGTTCTTAGTGCCTCCGAAACACAGCGCATCGACGCAAGCACACTGGGTAATTTCCAACGAATGCACGTTCAGCGACGCCACCAGAACTGCGCGGACCACTCTATTTCAGCAATCATTTCAATTTCAACACAAGCGCCCAACGACAGTTGCGCAACACCATATGCGGAACGGGCATGCTTGCCCTGCTCGCCAAATACTTCGTCAATCAGTTCCGAGGCACTATTGGTGACCAGATGCTGCTCTGTAAAATCACCGATCGAATTGACTAAACTCATCAATTTGACGATGCGCTCGACGCGCTTCAAGTCGCCGCCGCCAGCTGCCTGCAAGGTCGCGATCAGTTCGATAGCAATGCCACGTGCAGCCAGTTTGGCTTCTTCGGTCGTGATGTCCTTACCCAGCTGACCAACCCAGATCTTGCCGTCCTTTTTCGCCAGATGGCCGGACAGATAAACCGTATTACCGCTTTGTGCATACATCACATCGGCAGTATCAGGCAGAACGACGGCAGGCAACGTGATATTCAGAGCTTGCAACTTTTCATAGACAGACATTTGACACTCGACGCTTGTAGCGCCAGCAACAATGACGGAATAACCGGGATAACGCGGAATATTTCCGGTAAGTCTTTGATTATCTCAAATCAACCATCAAGTTTGCGGAAAGGTTGGAAATTTAGAATTTATATTGCCGCATCCAGTGCCACCCGGTCTAGCCAATCGTCAGGCCGTTTGCGAGATCGGTCGCATCGGGCCAGATGACCTGGGATAAATTAATTTCTCACATTGTGAGTTTTTCCACGCCGGATGACATCAAAGCTAGATGGAAATCGCGGAATAAATAGTCAGCAATACCATCACCGTACAAAAAAACCTGATGCTACAACGGTTGCGCCAGATAGCGCCGCAATATCGACCCCACCATTGTCAAGATGCTGCCACAGGGCAGATTAATCACCGAGAATACCCGGCAATAGATGCTGACCGATAACCAGATCGGTTGCAACGGCGATAGAAATGTCGAGGTGCTGGTGACAGCCATGATCCAGATTTTTGGGTTGGCGGCCTGGAATATGGCGGCGCCAAAGAACGTCATCAGCTTGCTATTGCCACCAACTCCCGACTTGAACGACATGCAGCGCAATTTCCAGACCAGATAAAGCAAATACGCCGATCCTAGCATTTTCAGCACAACATGAATCGACGGCACCACCAGGACCAGGCTACCGATGCCAGCAACGCACAACACCAGCATCACGCCGAAACCAAAGGTGGCGCCAAGCATGTGCGAAATCGTCCGATTGAAGCCGAACATGATGCCGGAGGACGTCAGCATGATGTTGTTGGAACCCGGCGTAATCGACGACACGAACGCGAACACCGCCAGCGGGAGCAAGGTGTCTATCATTACAACACACTGCTAGCCGGCTGGAAGCCGGGGCCGTGCAAATGCGTCAGCAGTACCAGCAGAGGATTCGGCGTAGCGCGCGCTGCATGATGCCGTTACCAGGATCGGACTCAGCCACCACTAGCCAGCCCACCCGCCAACAAGGTCAGCGAACGGCCGGCGTGCAGCTAGTGATCGTCAGGCTGACCTTCAAAAGTCACCCAGATGCGGCCGCTGACCACCCCAATGTCAACTTTTTCTCGATCACGCCGGACAGCATGCTACCACCCGGCAAGGTATGGGACTGCTATTTGAATAGTGTTTTCATGAACAACTCGCTCCTGGATTTGCAGCATTGGTGATTTAGGTCTATGCTAGGTTAAGCACTAAATACAGTTCGACAAGTAGTTTCTGATATTGTACCGACTGAATCACCCATCAGTAATCTGTACGGTGACCAACACCGTTACCAACAATGCCCCCCCCGCAAGTTGAACAACAACTCGTTGTCAGCCACGCTACGGCCACTGTCACTCGATAGCGATACCTCGCTAGTCGAGCAGATCGTGCGCAGCATCGAATCCCGCATCAGCGACCGCCTGTTGCGCAGCAGCGGCCACATGTCATAGATCCGCCAGTTTGCCGATAGCCACTGAGTGTAGCGCTTTACCATGGTCGGAGCGTATGACAGACTAGTGGCCAAGGGCTACCTAGGGTCGCGCCGCGGTTTCGATTTTTACGTACGCGAGCACTGGCCGAGCGCGGCAGCAAACCCGCCCACGACAAGCAGCCGCAACTGACCGACATAGCATTGCTGGTGCGCAATATGAACCAGCAAGCACCGATCAAGAAAATGCCAGGCTCAAGCATGTTCCCGAGCGAATGGCTGGATGCCTACCTGATAATCAATGCGCTGCGCAACATCAGTCAACAGAATCTGGTGCAGTTCGTAGCAACTACCGGCGTCACCCAGATGGTGGACCTGGTGGTGCGCCACTTCACCCAACCTGGCGACGTGATCCTGGTCGAAGATCCCTCCCAGTTTCTGATGTTTGTCTCATTCGACGCATTGGGCGTTAAGCTGGTCGGTGTGCCGCGCCTGATCGACGACCCTGACATGGTCAGACTGGCAAAAGTGATAGCGCCACACAAACCCAAGTTTCACGTGCTGGTGTCGGTAGCTCCACAATCCGACCTCTGCCCCGCTGTCGGCAGCCAAGGCGTTCCAGATCCTAAAACTGGCTGAAGAAAACGTTTTCATGATTGTCGAAGACGACATCTATTGCGACATGCACATCCCGGCTCTGCGGTGCAGCCGGCAACTCGCATTACTTCATTCACCAGCTCAATCGCGTCATTTACATGGATGGCTTCTCGAAGACGCTGTCGCCTAACCTTCGCTCCGGCTTCATCGCTACCAAAGTCAAGCTGGCACAGCATTTTTCCGAAGCAAGATATTGACCAACCTGACCATCGCCGAAGTCAGCGAGCGGGTGATCTATAAAATGCTGTCGGAAAGCCACGATCGCAAGCATCTTTGTCTGGGCAGATACCGGTCACATTACCAATGTAATGGCGGGAAAACCCTGATCGCGAGCTTTTTCCTAGTATCCAGCGCGCTGTTTTCACCAGGCCAATTGTCCTCCTACCGGATGCAGGTCAATGTGGCGGCGATGTCGGACCCGGCAATCTGGCGTTTTCTGGAACGAGAATGCAGCATATAACACAAGCAAAGTAATGGCAGCATAAGCGACCCTTGTAAAATCCGGATTACTCCCCCATTTCTTGATCAACACACAGGGTGGGGCAGTGCAAAATCGGCCGCCTTGCCGATTTATCGTTTTTACATCACTTTTCACTGTTTATATAGAGGAAACAATGGCCTTATCAGAAAAGCAAACCCTTAATTTTCAGGCAGAAGTAAAGCAACTCCTGCAATTGATGATCCACTCGCTGTATTCCAACAAGGAAATTTTCCTGCGCGAGCTGGTGTCCAATGCATCCGATGCCGCCGACAAGCTGCGCTTTGAAGCGATCAACAATGATGCCTTGTTCGAGGCCGACCCTGAACTGAAGATTAAGGTGACTTTCGACAAGACTGCGCGCACCATCACGATATCGGACAATGGCATCGGTATGAGCCGCGATGAAGCCATCTCGCACCTCGGTACCATCGCCAAATCCGGAACCAAGGAGTTCTTTTCGAAACTGTCTGGTGACCAGCAAAAGGATGCGGCGCTGATCGGCCAGTTCGGCGTCGGTTTCTACTCCGCTTTCATCATCGCAGACAAAATCACGGTCGACACCCGCCGCGCTAGCGCTGCCGCCACCGAAGGCGTGCGCTGGGAATCGACCGGCACCGGCGACTTTAGCATCGAAGCCATCGACAAGCCATGGCGCGGCACCGACATCACGTTGCATCTGCGCGAAGGCGAAGACGAATATCTGTCGACCTGGAAGCTGAAATCCATCATCCGCAAATATTCCGACCATATTTCGCTGCCGATTTTGATGCAAAAAGAAGAATGGGATGAAGATAAAAAAGAAACCGTCATCAAGGACGAATTCGAGACCGTCAATCAGGCCAGCTCATTGTGGGCGCGCAGCAAGTCCGATATCACCGAAAAACAATACGTCGAGTTCTACAAACACATCTCGCACGATTTCGAAGCACCGCTAACATACACCCACAACCGGGTTGAAGGCCGCAACGAATACACCCAGTTGCTGTACATCCCGAGCCGCGCCCCATTCGATCTGTGGGATCGCAACAAGCGCAGCGGCATCAAACTGTACATCAAACGCGTGTTCATCATGGACGATGCCGAGCAACTGATACCGGTCTATCTGCGCTTCGTCAAGGGCGTGATCGATTCGAGCGACCTGCCGTTGAACGTCTCGCGTGAAATCTTACAAGAATCGCGCGATGTACGGGTGATTCGCGAAAGCTCCGCCAAACGCGTGCTGAGCTTACTGGAAGAGCTGGCCAACAGCGACGACCAGGCACAAAAGGACAAGTATGCGACCTTCT
This sequence comes from Collimonas sp. UBA1456, assembly GCA_002325825.1. Lineage (GTDB taxonomy): Bacteria > Pseudomonadota > Gammaproteobacteria > Burkholderiales > Burkholderiaceae_D > Collimonas. The sequence goes on along the minus strand of DCSW01000105.1, from coordinate 1,268 downwards.
GGAAAGAATTCGGCCAGGTCCTGAAAGAAGGCATCGGCGAAGACGCGACCAACAAGGAAAGAATCGCCAAGCTGCTGCGCTTCGCCTCGACCGCCAATGACAGCGATGCGCAAACCGTGTCGTTCGCCGACTACATCGGCTGCATGAAGGAAGGCCAAAGCAAGATTTACTACGCTACAGGCGAAACCTATGCGGCGGCCAAGAACAGCCCACACCTGGAAATTTTCCGCAAGAAAGGCATTGAAGTCCTGTTGCTGACCGACCGCGTGGACGAATGGATGCTGTCCTTCTTGCGGGATTTCGAAGGCAAGGAACTGGCATCGGTCGCCAAGGGTGGCCTCGACCTCGGCACATTGGAAGATGAAGCCGAGAAGAAGCAGCACGAAGAAACCGAAACCCAGTTCAAGGATCTGGTTGAGAAGATGAAGACTGCCCTGGCCGACAAAGCCAAGGATGTGCGCGTCACCTTTCGCCTGACCGACTCGTCGGCTTGCCTGGTCGCCGATGAAAACGAACTGTCTGGCAACCTGCTGCGCATGCTGAAGGCGGCTGGCCAGGAAGCGCCAGGTTCCAAGCCGATCCTAGAAATCAACCCGGACCATCCGCTGGTGCAACGCTTGAAGTATGAAGACGCCAGATTCGGCGACTGGTCGCACATCCTGTTCGATCAAGCCTTGCTGGCTGAAGGCGGCGCACTGGCCGATCCATCTGGCTTCGTCAAGCGTCTGAATGAAATGTTGCTGGGCATGGCAAGCAAATAACCCTGCGCGGATAGAATAGTCTGAGCCGTGTATCTTTGAAATAAAGAAAAGCTTGGAGACATGACGTCTTCTAGCTTTTCTTTATTTCAGAGACATGCGCGCCGTTCTTTATGTTAACGTCGACCATCTCGGCCAGGCTGTAAGCAGGCGTCAATGACCACTCTGCGCGCGCCTTAGCATCGTCAATCGAGCGCGGCCAGGCCAGGCATCGGCGATCACTTGCCAGAAATCCAGTTGATAGTGCATTTCGAAATCCGGGTAGCGGCGGCGGATAATCTCCGTCGGTTCGCGCGGCGAAAAACTTCAGGACGTAAGATTGTATGATCCGACCACCTTGAATTACTCCTTTAGTGAGCTCATTCATATCATCGGCAGCGTACTATTAACGTCCAGGAAACCGGTGTAGTTGTTGCCGGCCGCAGCCGCAGATAAAGCCTGGATTGGGTAATCGGTGGTGCCTCTACCGGGTTCGGCGGAATAGTTCCAATTCGTCACTGAGAAACAACT
>DCSW01000044.1 GCA_002325825.1 Collimonas sp. UBA1456 | reverse complement strand
CTTTCCGAATTTCTTATGTACCTTCAGGTACATAAGACTACAGGCTAGGAGTGGTACACTTTTAATATGCCATTCATGGCCGCATGGCCGACCCAAGTGCGCTTTCCGTTCCGGTACATTAGTCACGCAGCTTTTATAACAGACAGCGACCAATGAACTTGATACCGCTTTGGGCCATTAAAGTACATTCCCTTTGTGATCAAAGGGGATGACATGCTGGCGGAAGGTGTGAGATTCGAACTCACGAAGGCTTTAACACCTTGCCAGTTTTCAAGACTGGTGCATTTAACCGCTCTGCCAACCTTCCAAGAAAGCATCTATTATATTCAATTTGCAAGAATTTAACGATATTAACAGTGCATTTTATTGTTTTCTATTGGACAGGGCATTAAAACGGCTCAATCAAGCAGGAATATTTGCTGCAAGTCGCTCAGGAAACGCCTTCCCAGATCGGTTGGACGAATGACTTTGTGATCGCGATATAGCAGTCCCTTGGCTTCGGCCTGATTCAGCGATTTCTCGATGATATTCAACGCTAGGCCTGTACGTTCGCTAAACTGATTGACTTCAAAACCATTATTAAGACGCAGCGCATTGAGCATGAATTCGAAGCCGAGATCGTCGCGACCGATTTCCACCTCCCCTTGCACCACATTACCAAGGCGGCTTTGCTCCAGGTAAATCTTGGGCTGCTTGTGGCGTATTTGGCGGATTACGCGATGTGGAAATGACAGCTTGGAGTGCGCACCGGCGCCAATGCCAAGATAATCGCCGAATTGCCAGTAATTGAGGTTGTGCCGCGCCTGGCGACCAGACTGGGCGTAGGCCGACACTTCGTAATGACTATAACCGGCGGCGCCGGTCTGGGCAGCGATCATGTCTTGCATTTCGGCGCTGGCGTCGTCGTCCGGCACCATCGGCGGATATTTGGCGAAATAGGTATTTGGCTCCAGCGTCAAATGGTAAAGTGACAAGTGCGGCGGTGCGAAACCGATCGCAGTAACGACATCTCGTTGCGCTTCTTCCAGCGTTTGCGACGGCAGCGCATACATCAAGTCGAGATTGAAATTATCGAACATTGAATGTGCGATTTCTACCGCGCGGCGCGCTTCGCCGTCATTATGGATACGGCCCAGCGCCTCCAAATGGCGGGCGTTGAAGCTTTGGATACCTATCGACAGGCGGTTGATGCCACTTTGCCGATACGACTTGAATTTTTTCGCTTCGAAAGTGCCAGGATTAGCTTCCATCGTGATCTCCGCTGCGCCATCCAAGGGCAACAGCGAACGCACATCAGACATCAGCCGATCCAGTCCAGCTGCCGATATCAGGCTCGGCGTGCCGCCGCCGATGAAGATGGTGTAGATCTTGCGGCCCCAGATCAACGGCAAGGCCGCTTCCAGGTCGGCACGCAGCGCCGCCAGGTATTCTTCTTCAGGAAAACTGCTACCCCCCCCCGCTTCATGCGAATTAAAATCGCAATACGGACACTTTTTAATGCACCAAGGGAAATGGATGTACAGCGACAACGGCGGCAACGCGCTTAGGCTCAATGTCCCCGGTTGCAGATAGGCCAGCGTGGCTTGGGCGGCAGAGGATAGCTTGTCTGCCGGGGCGCTTTTTGCGTGGCCTAGCATCCCGATAGGCTTGATCAGAATCATCGCAATTTTTCTACCAATGCACGTAAGGCCTGGCCGCGATGCGACAGCGCATTTTTTTCAACGGCGCTAAATTCAGCCGCAGTTTTATTCTGCTCAGGCAACAAGAAATACGGATCGTAGCCGAGACCATCTTCGCCGCAAGGCGTATCGATGATGACGCCGTTCCAGCGACCATCGGCAATCACCGGTTGCGGATCATCGACATGCCGCACAAACACCAGAACGCAGTAGTAATAGGCCGATTTATCGGCGTACGGCAGCAGATCAGCAACCAGCTTACAATTGTTCTCAGCATCGGATTTTGGCTCGCCAGCATACCGCGCCGACAATACGCCCGGAGCGCCGCCCAGCGCGTTGACGCACACGCCTGAATCGTCGGCTAACGCCGGCAAACCGGTCAGGCGCGATGCATGGCGCGCTTTGGTCAGCGCATTTTCGACAAAGGTCAGGTATGGCTCTTCTGCCACAGGCACACCGAACTCGCCCTGTGGACGGACATCGAAATCGACCTGCTCTAGCAATTGGCCGAATTCTTTTAATTTACCCGCGTTATTGGAGGCTAGAACAATGGTGTGTGACATGGACAACTCGAAGCAAATTGGAAAGGCGACACTTTAGCATCGGATGGTGATCACCGCCGGATCGGGATGGTTCCGGCTTACAGAAATGACGCAATAAGCAATTAAATCAACAACACATGGATGCCAACCCGTGCATTACCAGCCGAAACTGGTTCTGTATCAGCGGTCACCTCACGCGAGGCGACCGTGCTGTTGTAGATGGCGACAATTACCAGCAGGTCTTACTAGTAGGACAATCTAGAACTGCAATCCATATTCTGTATTCCGAATACTAAGTGAATCTTGGTTAGTCTGTACGAAGATGCCACCGTTTGTTAGGAACGGCATGTAAGCAGCATATAACGCCGATTTTTCCCTGATAACAGAGACAACATCGACGGTCGGGCCAGCTTGACCAGCTCGGGCGTGCTTATCGAATTTTCTACCATCTTGATGCTTTCAACATTCAAGCAAACATCGCGGCGTAATTAAGTAACATCTCTTCGATGAAGAGCCGCGCCGAGAGCGAATGCTCGGCAATCGCTCGACGCTCTCCGGTGATTTTCAACGCTCGCAGCAAAGTGCCAGTTTCAACCCTGGCGGCCAACAATCCAAGCGCTTTCTCATAACGCGGATAATACCGGATTGTGCCGGACATTTTCAAAGAAAATAGATCGTACAACCAACGCTGCTGCCAGGACACCAACTCGACAACCGAAGTTTTCTGAAAATGCTCCGCGCATTTCAACGCGCCATCGATACCCGGTCGAGTCAAATGCTCCAGAAATTCGTCGATCAATCCACGGCCATCGCTGTGAGACTGCGCGTAAGCCGTCAACGGCGCACCGCCATGCTCCGCTAGAAGCGATTTGGCATCGACCTCTTTCAAGCCCTGTTCGCGCAACCAAGTCAACGCTTCAACGGACGACGGCAACGGCATGGCAAATCTACGGCAACGAGACAGGATGGTCGGCAGCAGCCGGTCCAGATTATTGGAGCACAATAGGAACACGGTATTCGGCGGCGGTTCTTCCAGCGTCTTCAGCAAAGCATTCGCAGAGACCGTGTTCAATGCCTCTGCCGGATAAAGCAATACCACCCGCTGGCCCTGACGATGCGTCGAAATATTCATGAATCCGGATAATGCGTGGATCTGGTCGATTTTGATTTCCTTGGACGGCGCCTTGGCCGCCTTGGTGCTCTTCTTGCCGTCGCCGGCATCAACCTCGTCACCTTCACCGGCTTCGTCGCCATCGAGAATTTCCGGACGCACCCGACGGTAATCTGGGTGATTGTATTGAACGAACCAGCCGCAGGAACCGCAAACACCGCAAGCATGAGCATCGGCCTGCGGCTGCTCGCACAGCAACGACCGCGCAAAGTGTTCCGCAAAGACCGTCTTACCGATTCCCTCGGCGCCGTGGAAAAAAATGGCGTGCGGCAGCCGCGCACGCATCTGCTGCAGTTGCTGCCATACGCCATGCTGCCAAGGGAACAAAGAATTACTCATTGATGTGTGCTTCGCTGATGGGCATAGTTGAGGTCATTGTCATGGCCAGTAGTTGATTCGATGACGACATCAGGCCACTGGTCATTGCAGTACGGCGACGATCTGCGCCAGCTCCTGCCGAATCTCGGGAATGGTTCGGATCGCATCGATGATGCGGAAACGTTGCGCAAATTGCGTGACGCGGCGCAGGTACTCGGCGCGCGTGGCGGCGAAGAAGTCGGCTTTTTCTTGTTCGAATTTGTCCAGCGTGCGGGTCGCATCCAGCCGGATACGTGCCACTTCCAGAGGCACATCGAACAGCAGCGTCAGGTCGGGTTGCAGATGCGGATGCACCCACTGCTCCAATGCTTCCAGTTTTGCTAATGGCAATTGCCGGCCTCCACCCTGATAGGCAAAAGTGGCGTCGCTGAAGCGATCTGAAATGACCCAGTCGCCGCGCGCCAATGCAGGTTCGATGACTCGCGCCAAATGTTCACGGCGTGCGGCAAACATCAGCATCGCTTCGGTTTCCAGATGCATCTTCTGATGCAGCAGCACCTCCCGCAACGCCTCGCCAAGCTTTGTACCGCCTGGTTCACGGGTGGTGACCACACTCAGCCCGCGCGCGCGCAGCAACTCGGCAACAAAGCCGATATGCGTCGATTTACCGGCACCATCGATACCTTCAAATGTGATGAATTTTCCTGATGCCATTTGGTTACCTAAGTATTCTTAAAAATCACGGCCGATTGCCGTGATATGCAATTATCGCGCATCGTCGGCAATCCTATCGTTGATATTGATTGACCGCCTGGTTATGCTCGCCCAGGCTGCTTGAAAAATGACTGCTACCATCGCCCTTGGCAACAAAATACAACGCATCGGTTTGCGCCGGATGCAGCGCCGCCTCTATCGACTCAGCCCCGGGCAACGCAATCGGCGTCGGCGGCAAGCCGGCTCGGGTGTAAGTGTTATACGGCGTATCGGTGGTCAGGTCGTGTTTGCGGATCACGCCTTGATACTGGTCGTTCATACCATAAATCACCGTCGGATCAGTTTGCAACAGCATGCCGATTTTGAGGCGATTAACGAACACGCCGGCAATCGTATTACGATCAGCGTGGCGACCGGTCTCTTTTTCGATGATGGAAGCCATAATCAAGGCTTCGTAAGGTGTCTTGTAGGGCACCGAGGTATCACGACGTCCCCAGGCCTGATTGAGGCGCCTGAGTAGTAGGTTGTGGGCCGGCTTGTAGATCTGCATATCGCTAGAACCCTTGGCGAACATATAGGTCTCCGGAAAAAACAAGCCCTCCGGCATGCTGTAGTTGGGCGATATCTTGGCCAGCAGCTCAGCATCGGATAGTGTAGTGGTATCATGTTTCAAGGCCGTTTGCGCCGCCACCGCCCGGCGCATCTGACGGAAAGTCCAGCCTTCGATCACGGTCAGCGACTCTTGCGCAAATTCGCCGCGCACCAGTTGCGTCAGCAAGCGCAATGGCGTAGTGCCTGGCTTCAGTTCATAGCTGCCGGCTTTCAATTTGCCACCTTTTCCGGTGGCGCGCGCCAGTAATTTCAGCAGCTCTGGATTGACGCCGACACCGGCTTCGGAAATTTGTTGAACAGAACTACTCAAGCTGCTGCCATGATTGATAGTGAAAGGACGCGGTTGGCCGGATTCAAAAACCGGTTGTTTAGCCAAGTAAAACGTGCTGCCGGCAGCCATTCCACAGACAAGAATCAAGCACAACAATAGTTTTTTAAACAAGACTTACTGCTCCGAAAAGTTTTTGTGCGTTCCGCAAAACCGGGGCAAGCCCAACGCTTTTTGGGGACATCACTATAATCAACCCAATATGATAATCGCTGAAATGAAATTGCCCCCTAATTTATGAATGAAATAACAAACACCTGGCTAGACTTCCTAAAGCAACAGCCACTCTCCCCATTGCCCGCACCGTTTAAGGAGAGCCAGTCTTTTGTCGCACCACTGAGCGATCTCGGCTTGATTTCTCTGATCGGCGAGGATGCCTCCAGTTTCCTGCATACGCAGTTGACCAACGATGTCCAAGGCCTTTCTTCCGCACAAGCCCGCCTGGCCGGATATTGCTCACCGAAAGGACGCTTACTAGCGACTTTCCTGATGTGGAAAACCGACGACGCCATTCTGCTGCAGTTGCCGCGCAACCTGCATGCAACGATACAGAAACGTTTGCAGATATTTGTCATGCGCGCAAAAGCCAAACTCGCGGATGTCTCGGACAGCCGAGTCGTACTCGGCCTGGTCGGCAATGCCGTGGCGGCGACACTGGTACCATGGTTCCCCGTTCTGCCGAGCGCGCCCTACGACAAAATCGACAATAGCCACGGCACCTTGATCCGCCTCGCCAATGCCGAAAACACCGCACGTTACCAATGGATCACCAGTGTGGAAATCGCTATCACAGCATGGCCGCAACTAACACAGAGCCTGCCTGCGGTAAGCGCCCGACGCTGGCGTCTCAGCGAAATACTGACCGGCATTCCTCAAATCACGGCTCTGACGCAAGAACAGTTCGTGCCACAAATGATCAACTTTGAGGTCATCGGCGGCGTCAATTTTAAGAAAGGCTGCTATCCGGGCCAAGAAATCATCGCACGCAGCCAGTATCTAGGCAAGTTGAAGCGTCGTGCCGTGTTGGCTCGCGTGGCCGCGATCAACGTTGCTGAGGCAACCGAAGTATTCGCCAGCGCCGATCCCACACAACCGTGCGGCATGATCGTCAATGCAGAAGCCTATGACGTAGGCCACAGCGCCTGCCTGATGGCAATCAAACTGGCGGCACTGGAAGACGGCGGTAGCTTCCATCTCGGTTCGGCGGATGGGCCACAACTGGAGATCGATACGCTGCCGTATGCAATCACCAATGTCACCGTGACCGAGCAGCCGACGTAAGCGCAGCATGAGCAACGATCTTTATATCTATTACCGAGTGGCCGCCGCAAGCGCCCAGCCATTCGAAATTGCGGCCGCGGCGATGCAAGCGGGCCTGTCGCAGCAACACCAGATTGCCGGCATCCTTAAGCGCAGATCTGAGATAGAAAATGATCGTCATACGTGGATGGAAGTGTATGTCTCGGTGCCACCTAATTTTGTACAAGCAGTCGAACTGGCGGTTACCCAGCATGGTCTTACGAGATTTATCGATGGCTCTCGTCATATTGAATTTTTTGTGAATATTTCATCATGTGCTTGATTGTTTTTGCATGACAAGTGGTTCCTGGCTTGCCGCTGATAGCCACCGCCAACCGCGATGAATTCTATGCGCGTCCCAGCAGCCCAGGCCAGTTGTCGGGAAGAGCGTCCCTATATCTACGCCGGCCGCGACCTGCAGGATGGCGGCACCTGGATAGGCATAACCCGCAGCGATCGTTTTGCCGTCATCACCAATGTGCGAGGGCCGTCTGAGCGGCGCATCGATGCGCCGACGCGCGGCAGACTGGTCGCCGACTTCCTCGGCAGCACATTAAGTACAATCGACTATGTCGCCCACATCACGCCGGATTCGGCCAGACACAACGGCTTCAACCTGCTACTGGGCGACGGCAAAAAGTTGCTATGGTATTCGAACAAGGGGGAAACCGATCCGCGCAACGGCAAGCTGCTCACTCCAAGTATCTACGGCATTTCGAATGCGCAGCTCGACGTCTGCTGGCCCAATGTGGTGCGCACCAAGACTCAATTCGCCAGCCTGCTATTCCAGGGTGCGCCCGATACCTGCTCCTTTGAAATGCTGATCGATACCACGTGCGCCGGCGATTGCCGCCTGCCGTCCACCGGCGTCGGCATCGAACAAGAACTCGTGCTGTCAGCGGTATTTATCGAATCACTCGATTACCGCACGCGCGCCTCGATTCTGGTCAGAATTCAAGCCAACGACAGCGCCATGCTGAATGAAAGAATTCTTCCAGTGCCACACTAGGGTCATTTAAGATCATTGCGGTACGGATGCATTGCCCCATCCGTAGCAAGCAACACAGATACTACAGTAGATTTTTCATTAGGGCCATGCATGTCGCCATCGTCGATTACGTACTTAAGACAGACAACGCCTCGCCTACCCCTGCACCGTAAATGGCGTGCCGTAACTGCTGCAGTGGGCTCACGAGGTGGATTCGACTCGCTGATGCAGACTGCCCAACACGCTGCACAACTATAGCCAGCCCCGGCTTACTGAGTGCGGCATCCGGTAGTATTGAGAACGGATACCGCTTGCTGTTAGACTGGACTAGCAAGTATCAAACAGCGAGCAAACCTTTCCAGATTAGGGCTGGAAAAAGCGTCCAATAGTTTGCAGT
>DCSW01000038.1:35295-35448 GCA_002325825.1 Collimonas sp. UBA1456 | reverse complement strand
AATTTTGAGAAAATATAGAATCGCACAAAATACTTCGTATACATCTATTAGCCTCGGTCTCGTCTTCTGTCTCGCGCTTTCTAATAGAGTAACAGCGGTAAAATCAGCATCAAAATGTGCTCGACTTACATCGCTGCAGTAGGTTTTTCTATT
>DCSW01000038.1:0-35289 GCA_002325825.1 Collimonas sp. UBA1456 | reverse complement strand
TCGAACATATTTTCAAAAGATTTCAAACAGGTTCTGAGGCATAAACAAGTTCTCGGCTCGACAAACTGATAAACTTAAACCGCCCGTGAATCGTCACGGGCGGTTTTATTCTGTAACCCTAGGATGATGACTCCTTTCCTGAATTTCACGCTGATCACCGCGTCCATCAATCACCTCTTGGCGCCAGAGCCGTGGGCGCAGCGCATGCTGGCGGCGCACGCTGGCAAGGCCGCCTGCATCGATGGCGGGGCCATCCGGCTGACCTGGCAAGTCAACCATGACGGTTTCTTGCAAGCGCCGCCATCAGATGCGGCGGCGCAGGTAACGATCCGCTTCAAGCTTTCCGATTTGCCGTTGATCGTTCAAAATCGTGAGCACGCTTTTTCCTATGTAAAGATTGACGGTGACGCCGATTTCGCCAATACGATTTCACAAGTCAGCCAGGACTTGCGCTGGGATGCCGAGAATGATCTGAGCAAATTGGTCGATGATATCGCTGCGGTACGTATCGTTGCCGGCGGCAATGCTCTGGTGGCCGGCGTTCAGGCTACATATAAAAAATTGACGGAAAATTTGGCTGAATATTTCCTAGAGGAACAACCGATGCTGGTGCGTCCGCAGGCGGTTGCCGATTTTACGAACGATGTCATCAGGCTGCGCGATGATCTGGAACGACTCTCTAAACGTATCAACAAATTGAAGGCTCCATGATTCTGAAATTCCTGCGACTGCTTAAAATTGTCCACGTGGCAGTGCGTTACGGCCTGGACGATATCGCCATGTCAGGCTTCGATTCGACGCGCATTTCCAAGTTGATCGATACCCTAATTTTTTGGCGCGACATTTCAGCGTTGCGTGGCGAGCGTCTGCGTATGGCATTAGAAGAGCTGGGACCGATCTTCGTCAAGTTTGGCCAGGTGCTGTCGACCCGCCGCGATCTGCTGCCGGAAGATATGGCGGACGAACTGGCGCGCCTGCAAGACCGCGTGCCGCCGTTCAGTACCGAGCTGGCTATTGCGCAGATTGAGAAATCGCTGAGAGGTCATCCTGACGAATTGTTCGCCAGTTTCGACCGGATACCGGTAGCCTCAGCCTCGATCGCCCAGGTGCACTTTGCGACACTCAAAGACGGCAAGGAAGTTGCGGTCAAGGTGCTGCGTCCCGGCATGAAAAAGTCGATCGACGAAGATGTGGCATTGATGCACGTCGCCGCCAACCTGGTCGAGAAATTATGGGCTGATGGTCGCCGCCTCAAGGCACGCGAAGTGGTTGGCGAGTTCGACAAATATCTGCACGACGAGCTCGACCTGATGCGCGAAGCCGCCAACGGTAGCCAGTTGCGCCGTAATTTCGCCGATTCCGATTTGTTGTCGGTGCCCGAGATGTATTGGGATTATTGCTCGTCCTCGGTGATCGTGATGGAGCGTATGAACGGCATTCCGATTTCGCAATTGGATCGCTTGCGCGACGCCGGTGTCGATATGGGCAAGCTGTCGCGCGACGGCGTCGAGATTTTCTTCACCCAGATTTTTCGCGACGGTTTTTTTCATGCCGATATGCACCCGGGGAATATCCTGGTGTCGGTGGCGCCGGCCACTTTCGGTCGCTATATCGCGCTTGATTTCGGCATTGTTGGTACGCTCAACGATTTCGATAAAGATTACCTGTCTCAGAATTTTTTGGCATTTTTTCGGCGTGATTACAAACGCGTGGCTGAAGCGCATATCGAATCCGGCTGGGTACCGAAGGAAACCCGAGTTGATGAGCTGGAGTCGGCGGTACGCGCCTGTTGCGAACCGATTTTCGACCGACCGTTGAAGGATATCTCGTTCGGTCAGGTGCTGCTGCGGCTTTTTCAGACCTCGCGCCGCTTTAATGTGGAAGTGCAGCCACAACTGGTGCTTCTGCAAAAGACCTTGCTCAACGTCGAAGGCCTGGGCCGTCAACTTGATCCCGAGTTCGATCTTTGGAAGACCGCTAAGCCTTATCTGGAGCGCTGGATGAGCGAGCAGATGGGCTGGCGTGGCCTGATTCAGCAACTGAAAATCGAAGTGCCGCGTTATAGCAAGCTGTTGCCGCAGTTGCCGCGTCTGGCGCATCAGGCTTTGACCCGGGTAGTTGAGCCGATGCCTGAACAGCGCAATGAAATGATATTGCGGTTGCTGGCCGAGCAGCACCAGACCAATCGCTTGCTTGGTATACTGATGTATGTTGGCGGCGGCCTGGCGGCGGGCGCGCTGCTGACACTAATCTATTTATGTTTTGGAAACACGATCTGGTGATGTGTAATGACCAAGCCTGACGCCATTTCGCAATTTTCCAGCCGCGATCCGTCGCATCCGTATTTCTGGAGCGAGCGCTTCTGGCAGGACTTCACACCTTTGGATAACGTTGGCGTTGCAGCACCATCTGGCGTATAGCACGCCTGTGCCGACTCTGATCCCTGGCTGTGGCAGCGGCTACGAAGTGGCTTATCTGTTGGCAGCATGTCACTGCCATCGATTTTTCTGCCGCTGCGGCCGCTAGGCCTGATCTACGAACGCGCCTTCCTGTGCGCATTGCCTCCCGCCAGGTGCGTCGAGATTGTCCGCCGCTTGGTTGAACTGTTGCTACCCGGCGCGGCGCTGGCTCGAATGGCGCCGACGCTCGTAGCGTGGGCACATCGTGCTCACGCGTGGACCTGATAACCAAAACGAGCCGTTGTCGTCGCTGGATGCCAAACTGCGTGAGCAGATGCAGATCGAACCGATCAATCTGTAAAAAGAAGTCGATATAACTTTCATCTACGTGACGCACGATCAAGGTGAAGCGCTGGCATTTTCGCACCAGATCGCCGTGATGAACCGCGGTAATGTTCAGCAGCTGGACGAGCCGTCGCGTATCTACAAAGTTATCAGAGCACTCGTTTCGTCGCCGATTTCATCGGCACCTGCAACCTGTACGATAGTGTCATTGCCAGTATCGACGGCGCTTCGATGCAGCGCGACCTGCCGGGCCTGGACCTGGTCAATAGAGCATTGCCGGCCGATGCCGCGATTGACCGCAAGGGCATGCTGGCGCTGTTCCTGGAGAAAATTCATATCCGTACCAATACTTCCGAGAACCACTTCCAAGGCTTTGTCAAGGAGTTGCTTTACCTGGGTGATTTCACGGTGTATATTGTACAAACTGAAAGCAACGCAAAAATTGAAACGTTGCTGGCCAACTCAGCTGCTGGCGGCGCCAAGTGCTTTGAAGTCGGCGATACGGTTGATGCTGCTAGGAAATTCGATGCGGAGCATTATGAGTAGCCGCACAAGTCCACCGTTGCGCCGCCGCTCTTCGGCGAAGCCGGAAAGCTGGGCCTGACGATAGAAAGCTATCAACGTTTTTGCCTCCAATTTCATCTACACCGCGATCTTTCTGAAGTCGCTGATGTATGCGCTGATTACCACCGTCTGCTGCCTGTTGATGGTATATCCATTGGCTCTACTGATTGCACGCGGTCCGAAGAAGTGCCGTGATTTGCTGATTCTGCTGGTGATCCTGCCGTTCTAGAGCAATGTCCTGATCCGCGTCTACGCATGGATAATCATCCTCGGCTCGCAGTCGACCCCTAACGCAAGCTGTCAATTACGTGCTGGGCCTGGCTATAATTGGGCCGTTGCGTCTGCGGTTCACGGCGTTTGCGGTGATCGTCGGGCTGGTCTATGTGGATCTGCCGTTCATGATGCTGCCATTCTACGCTAACTTAGAAAAGCACGATCCGGCACTCGTCGCTGTTACGCAGGATCTCGGCGCATCACGTTCCCGTTATCATTGCCCGGCGTGTATGTCGGCGCGGCACTGGTGTTGATCTAGGCACTGGGCATTTTTGCGGTATCCGATATCCTGGTAGGCGCCGGCAACAACATGATCGGCAACGTAATCAAACAACAATTCCTGGACCCCCCCCGACTGACCTTTCGTCAGCGTGCTGAAGGTAGCAGCATTGCTAGCTGCTGGATTGGCGGTGCTAATGGCAAAGCCAAGGAGGGCCCTGCGCATGGTTAAGGCAATCAGACGCCCGCTCGGGCTATGGCTGGTGGCGCTGGCTGTGTATGCATTTTTGTATGTGCCGCTGATTATCGTAGTAGTGTATTCATTCAACCACTCGCAGCTCAATGTCGAGTGGTTGGTTTTACGCTCGACTGGTACCGCAAGCTGTTTCACAACGACGAAATTCTGCGCGCTGATGGCATTCACTTTGTCGATTGATGACTTTGTGATCACCTTCTTTACCGCCGGCGCCAATGCATCCACTTTACTGTTGCGGATTTATTCAATGATCAAGATTGCGGTCATGCCTGAAGTCAATGTCGCATTGACCTTATTAAGGTGCCTGACCCTGATGATTATAATCATCTCATCCAAGTTGGCGTCGAATGCCATTCGTTTTTCCTAACCGCTTTTCAGGATAGCCATGGAAAAACTGCTCGCCATCTCGACAAGGCACAGTTGCCGAACCTAAGGAGCATCAACCCGGCCTACCTGAATACTGATTTCGACAAGGGCGACAAATACTCCATACCCTACACTTACACCTTGGCGTTGCTCGGCTATAACGAGAAAAAGATGAGAGAATTGGACATTTCGGTGGATAATGCCGGGTAGCGATCTTCGATCCGACTATTCTGACCACGATCCAGGACAAAGGTCACCGTGCTGGACCCGGCTAACGAACTGATGGCCGCTACGCGCAAGTATCTTGGCTATTCCGCCAACGATACCGATGAGCAGCACCTGCAGCAGGCCAAGGATGTGATTCTTAAGGATAAGCTTTATTGGGCGGCGTTTAATGACAGCATCTATATCAAGGAATTAAAAGTCGGTAATATCTGGCTGGTGCATGGTTATTCGAATGACATCTTTCAGGCCGATGTCGATGCGCAAAAGGCTGGTCGCAAATTCCGCATTTGCAATGCAATGCCGAAAGAGGGCGCGTTGTTGGCGCTCGATAGCATGGTACTTCACAAAGCAGCGCCGCAGCCGGATATGGCGCTGAAGTTCGTCAATTTTATGTTGGATGACAAAAATGCCACCGAATTGATCCGTCTGATCGACCCCAGCAATCCCAATGCTGATGCCGCTAAATACATCAAGCCGGAAATCTCCAACAACCAGGCGACCTTATCTGACAAGGTCGGCTTCGCCAAGCTGGAGATGTTGAAGGATTTGAACAACAAGCAATGACGCGCCCTCAATCGTAGCTGGGCTAAGATATATGGGCCCGTTGATTGCAGCAAACAGCGGTTTTGGCGAGGAAATCCTGATCATGTCTGCGCCGGTTCATGGCGCTGCCACCACAACCTACTATCGAAGCCCGTGTATACTATAAATAACCTTTATAATTAATGGTTTTGTAATATATTTGCGGAGTTCTACTATGCCGATTTATGCGTATCGCTGCGAAGCCTGTGATTTTGCTAAAGATGTCCGACGAGCCGCTGACGGTCTGTCCGTCCTGCAGAAAAGCTGTCTTCAAGAAGCAGGTGACCGTAGTTGGTTCTCAGCCCAAAGGTACAGGTTGGTATGTCGCCGATTTTCGTGGTGGCACGGAAGCGACGGTGCCACTGGTAACAGCCGCCAAACTCGCCGCCAGCATTTGTGGCGCGTCGTCTGACGCGGCTTTAGCTCCAACCTCAACGCCGGCTACCGTGTCAGCTGCCAACACACCGGCGCCTCCCTCAGCCAGCACCGGAAGTATGCCTGCTGCATCGGCAGCATAATGTCATTCATGTAGTTCGTGCAAATTGAACCGGGCGGCATGCCAGGCGTGCCGCTCGACAAAGAAAGCCATGCGTAAATACTTTATCACCGGTCTGCTGGTCTTAGTGCCCCTGGCAATCACGCTGTGGGTGCTCAATCTGATCATTGGTACTATGGACCAGTCGCTGTTGCTGCTGCCAGAAAAATGGCGGCCAAAAGCTTTGCTTGGCCATGACATTCCTGGTCTGGGCACGATTCTGACCCTGTTGGTTATTTTCTTGACTGGCCTGGCGACGCGTAATTTTATCGGCCGTCAGATCGTTTCTCTATGGGAAGCTGTGCTGACCCGAATTCCGGTCGTCAGCTCGATTTATTCCAGCGTCAAGCAAGTCTCGGACACCTTGTTTTCGTCGTCCAGCAATGCCTTCCGCAAAGCGCTGCTGGTTCAGTATCCGCGCCAAGGTTCGTGGACCATCGCCTTCCTCACCGGCGTGCCAGGCGGTGATATCAAGAACTATCTGGCCGGTAATTATGTCAGCGTCTACGTACCTACCACACCGAATCCGACCTCCGGTTTCTTTCTAATGCTGCCGTGTGCCGATACCATTGAACTCGATATGAGTGTCGACGAAGCATTGAAGTACATTATTTCGATGGGAGTGGTGGCGCCGGAACAGCAGATCGGTAGAAAATTGATGATCGACACGCCGCCCGGAACCTGCGGATAGCAGACAAGCGGCAGTGCGCACGTCATTCGGTGTCGGCAAGCTCGCAACAAGAATCAACATCCAATATCTTCAACATCTGAACTGCGAAAAATTTAATATGTCCATTCGAACCCAATACTGCGGCCTCACTACTGAGGTACTTCTTGGCCAAACCGTCAGCCTGTGCGGCTGGGTGAATCGTCGTCGCGATCATGGCGGCGTCATTTTTATCGACCTGCGCGACCGCGAAGGCCTGGTGCAGGTGGTCTGCGATCCAGACCGCGCCGAAGTATTCAAGAATGCCGAAGCGGTGCGTAATGAATTCTGCCTGCGCATTACCGGCGTAGTGCGTCTGCGCCCTGACGGCACCGGCAATGCCAACCTGAAATCCGGCAAGATCGAAGTGTTGGCGCATGACCTGGAAGTGTTGAACCCATCGGTAACTCCACCGTTCCATCTGGATGACGACAACCTTTCGGAAGCTACCCGTCTGACGCATCGCGTGCTGGACCTGCGTCGTCCGCAGATGCAGAACAACATGCGCCTGCGTTACAAGGTAACGATGGAGGTGCGCAAGTTCCTGGACGCCCATGGCTTTATCGATATCGAAACGCCGATGCTGACCAAGTCGACGCCGGAAGGCGCGCGCGACTATCTGGTGCCGTCACGCGTCAGTGCCGGTCAGTTCTTCGCACTACCGCAATCACCGCAGCTGTTTAAGCAATTGCTGATGGTGGCCAATTTCGATCGTTATTACCAGATCGTCAAATGCTTCCGCGACGAAGATTTGCGCGCTGATCGCCAGCCAGAATTTACCCAGATCGATTGCGAAACCTCGTTCATGTCGGAACAAGAAATCCGCGATATGTTCGAAGGCATGATCCGCCTGATATTCAAGAACGTGCTGGATATAGATCTGCCTAACCCGTTCCCGGTCATGGATTTCGCCACCGCGATGGCCAAGTACGGTTCGGACAAGCCGGACATGCGCATCAAGCTCGAATTCACCGATCTGACCGCCGTCATGAAAGACGTCGACTTCAAGGTGTTCTCCAGTGCGGCCAACATGCCAAACGGTCGTGTGGTCGGTCTACGTGTACCTGGCGGAGCTGCCATGCCGCGTTCCGAAATCGACGCTTACACTCAGTTCGTCGACATCTATGGCGCCAAGGGCCTGGCGTACATCAAGATCAATGAAAAGACCAGGGGCCGCGACGGCCTGCAATCGCCGATCGTCAAGAACCTGCATGATGCGGCGCTGGCGCAGATCATCGCACAGACCGGTGCGGAGGACGGCGACCTGCTTTTCTTCGGCGCCGACAAGACCAAGGTCGTCAACGAAGCGATCGGCGCGCTGCGCATCAAAATCGGTCACAGCGAATTCGGAAAAAAGGTCGGTCTGTTCGACGACAGCTGGCGTCCGCTGTGGGTGGTCGATTTCCCGATGTTCGAATATGACGAAGATAGCGACCGTTGGAACGCGTTGCATCATCCGTTCACTTCACCGAAAGACGGTCATGAAGATTTCATCGAGACTGATCCGGGCAAGGCAATCGCCAAGGCCTACGATATGGTGTTGAACGGCTGGGAATTGGGCGGTGGTTCGATCCGTATCCACCGCGCCGAAGTGCAGAGCAAGGTGTTCCACGCATTGAAGATCGATGCCGAAGAAGCACAGTTGAAGTTTGGCTTCTTGCTCGACGCCCTGCAATACGGAGCACCTCCGCATGGCGGCCTGGCATTCGGCCTGGATCGTATCGTCACGATGATGTGCGGCGCAGAATCGATTCGCGACGTGATCGCTTTCCCGAAGACCCAGCGCGCGCAATGTCTGCTGACCCAAGCGCCTTTGCCTGTCGACGAAAAGCAATTAAGGGAACTGCATATCCGCCTGCGCTTGCCGGAAGCGAAGGTGGTCTGATTTTGGTTACAACAGCAGGTATAAAAACAGGTTTATATTGAAACTTCCACAGATTAAGCAGGGTTGGTAGGCTGTTTCTCAACGCGGAACTTGGGCGATAGTGCTGTTGTCCGGCAAGCCTGCAACACGCTGAGCGCAATAATAAAATAACGTATGTATAAAATTCCCGAATCGGTTCTGGTTGTGATTTATACGGAAGATATGCAGGTCCTGATTATGGAGCGGGCCGACAAGACGGATTACTGGCAATCGGTGACCGGCTCCAAAAATTTTGCTGATGAGGCGCTGAAAGTCACGGCGATCCGTGAAGTGCAGGAAGAAACTGGAATCGTCGTCGCCGACCGGCCCGGCACTGTTCAGCTGTCGCGCCTGAGCGACTGGCAGCTGACCAATGTCTACGAGATTTATCCAGTTTGGCGTCATCGCTATGCGCCGGACGTCACAGAGAATACCGAGCATGTGTTTGGCTTGCTGGTGCCGAATGTCATCCCGGTCACGCTTGCGCCGCGCGAGCATCTGCAATCTCGCTGGCTGCCGTATCGGGAAGCGGCGAATTTATGTTTTTCGCCATCGAATGCGGAAGCCATCTTGCAGTTGCCGATCCATTTAGCCAAGTAGCCGGATCGATCCATGAAACTGCGCTTCGCCACTTACAATATTCACAAATGAGTTCCTTCGCTCGGAAACCGGTCTCGCGTACATGCGTTGAAACAGGCGTTGACGCAAATAGAGTCCGACGTATTCTTTCTGCAAGAAATACAGGACCGGCATGACTTGCTGGCCGTGCGCCATGCCACGCACTGACCGAATCAGCCGCAGCACGCTTTCCTCGCCGGAGACTCACATCACACGGCCTATGGCATGAATGCGGTATACAACCACGGCCACCACGATAATGCATTGCTGAGCCGTTTTGAAATCGTCTTGCAAAGCGATCAGGATGTTTCCGAACATGCCTATGAGGCACGCGGTATCTTGCATTGCGTGCTGAAAACTGGCATCGTCGATATTCATTGCTATGTCGTGCATTTGGGTTTGTTCGGTGGCGGCCGACGACGTCAAAACGCGGCCTTGAGCTGGTGATTTTAACGACTGGGGACAATCGCTCGAGCGACCTGCTGCGTATGCGTCTCAACGTCGCTGAAATATTCGACTAACATATTGCCATTAAAAGTGTGATGCATAGCATCGGCTCTTATCTGCAGCAACTGATGGGACGCACGCCCAAGTTGAAGCCGGCACGCACTTTTACCGCGGCGTTTCCCAGGTTGCGTCTGGACCGAATTTATCTGCGAGGCTTTACGGTAGAATCGTCAGGAGTTCTGCATGCCGCAGAGTGGGCGAAATTGTTTGCTCACGCACCGATCCTTGCGACTCTGAGATTATTGTAGCAATTATCTGACCAAAGCTGACCAGATGCCGCTTAGCTTGACTTCTTTTAATTTCGTTCTGTTGCCATGCGTCCGGTAAGTTTCAGCGCCAACAATCACATCGGGCTGTTGCATAGCGGCGCCGCCTTCTTTCCGGCATTGATTGCAGCCATCGACGCGGCGCGCTTTGAAATATATCTGGAAACGTATATCTTCGCCGCCGACGATACCGCAATGCAGGTGCAGCAAGCGCTTGAACACGCCGCCCAGCGCGGTGTCAAGGTGTACGTCATTACCGATTGGCTGGGCACTGGCCGGCAGCGTTCGCTAACCTTGAATAAGGAATTCGAGGCTGCTGCAGTCATGCATCGCGCTTTTAATCCCTGGTTCCGCCGTGGCGTAGCGCGTATGCATCGCAAGATGTGCGTGTTGGATCGTCAGCACGGTTTCGTTGGTGGTTTGAACATCATCGACGACATGGTCTCCGACGACGACCAGCGACAGCCATTGCCGGTGCCACGCTGGGATTTCGCCGTCAGCATTGTTGGCCCGCTGGTGAAGGTGATTCACCTCGAGCTGGAGGCGCAATGGTTGCGTCTCGGAGAAATGAAATTGCTGGAGCGCATCCAGCAATGCAAGCGTAGCCGTATCAACTTGGTGGGTGCTAGCCAAGGTGTGGCACTGGCCGGATTGGTGTTGCGCGATAATTTTCGTAACCGCCGCACTATCCAGCGCGCATACTTGCAAGCGCTTGGCCGCGCCCGCCAGAGCGCTCTGCTGAGCAGCCCTTACTTCGCCCCCGGTCGCAAGTTGCGGCGCGCTCTGGAAATAGCCGCCAAGCGCGGCGTCGACGTGACGTTGTTGCTGGGAGTAGGGCATTACCGTCTGCAGGATGCAGTAAGCTATTCCTACTATCCGAAACTATTGAAGGCTGGCGTCAGGATTGTCGAGTATCGCAAGACCGCGTTGCACGCGAAGGTGGCGGTGATTGACGAAAATTGGGCTACCGTGGGATCCAGCAATTTCGATGGCCTGAGCATGTTGGTGAATCAGGAGGCCAACGTGGTGATCAACGACGTTGCATTTTCTATGGCCTTGCGGCAGCAGATAGAGATTGGCATTGCTGATGGGGTGGAAGTGGTGGCCAACACATTTGCCAATCTTTCCTGGTTTGCTCGCGTCCGTCACGGTACGGCGTTCGTGTTGTACCGATTGCTGATGCGGATCATCGCGATCGATTATCGTGAATAAATCCAGCGATTAAAGTTTGTTATAGAAATGTACAAGCGCAGCAATGCCGAATCCGGTTCGCACATGTCATTATGGACTGTTGCGCCAATGGCACGAAGCAATCCGCATCCCCAAAATTAGGTTTTCCCATTAAGTGTTGACAGGCTCTATATCTGGGGCCAGACGCCATTAAATACGACAGGCCCAGTCGGCCGCAATCGCTTGCAGCGCCACCACCTTGAGCATCAGATGGCCGCCATGGGCGTCACCGGTGACGCCGGCAATCGTTTGGGCCTGCTCGTTGTTCAGCGTGGCGGTGGTTGATGCCAGTCCCAGCCGCGCCTCAATTGCCAGCCACCGATTTCGATGATGCCGATACCGGCACCATTTCCACTATCATCTGCAAACGACCCTGCCATTCAGCGACGACTTAGTGCACTAGCAATCTTTCAAAACGCCGGCGCGCATCACCGCGTAATGTGCCAAGCACATATTCGGCTGCCAGTTTATCGACCAAGGCCGTATTCCGATGAATATCCATCAAATAGTCCCTAACCTGCCAAGGCAGGTTTTCAGATGTTTCCAGTTCATGTCGAATCCAAGTCTTGATCGTGCCGATCGGTAATCTCATTAGCTGTGCGACAGATCATAATAGAAAGACAGGACAATGGCTTGTCGATACAAACTCTCAAGGCGCCCCAGGCAATTCGCCAGCGCCTTTGCATCATCCGTAAGTTGCAGCGCTTCCAGCGGTGTCGGATCGGCGCCTTCCATTGCATTCATGACTTCTTTGTTAGATGTATCGGCGTCGATTTTGACGTCATGGGCGGATCCCGCCGCAGATAATCGAATGCTTTGTTGCGACGATGGTTATCATCCAGGTCATTGGCGTAGTCAGGCTGCTTTGGTAGCTGCCGGCGTTGTTCCATATGCTGACGAAACTTTCCTGGAGAATTTTTTCTGCCCACTCTCGTTTAACTAATATACGCAGTACAAAGCCTAATAGTTCCGACGATGTTGTATCTTAGATCTAGCAAAATTCTGGTGCGTCCTTGCGCGCGACTGCGGCGCAACTCGCCATGTCTGCAGTCGTTTAGCCGGGCAGACTTTTCTTGCGTTAAGTCACAGCCCAATACCAAGCCCGTTGCACCGCAACGGGCTTGGTATTGGGCTGATCGCTGTGCAATAGCGGTTATTTTTTAGCGCACCACGGATTTCGCGTAACAGCATGATGTTTTCCGGGTCGACTGCCGGTGGCACTGTGCCACGCAATGTGTTGATGATGCGTACTATCTGGAAAATTATGAATACTAGAATGAAAAAATATGGCGCAATCGTGATGAAGTTGCCGTATGCAATCACGGCATCAGCCTTCTTGGCTTCGATCAGAGTGAGTTGCGTGCCTTGACCGTTCAACGGCAGGTAATGATTGGCAAGATCCAGGCCGCCGAAGATCATCCCGATAATCGGCATGATGATGTCCTGAGCGAAGGAATCAACGATTTTTTCGAACGGCGCCGCCGATAATGACGCCAACAGCAAGATTCATTACGTTGCCTTTGAGTGTAAACGTCTTGAATTCTTCCATCATGCTCATGTTGCTGGTTCTCCATGTGAACGTTGATCTGTGTGACCATATTTGGATCGCGGAAATATGAAAAGGAAAATCTGTCAATTCTTGTTATAAAAAATTTGTTGCAGTAATGCGATGACTTTGAAATAGATCTTGCTGCGGGAAATTATGCGTAATTTGCAGGAAAACTAGGCTAAGTTGGCTTATTTTATACTTCAGTATATGTATTTCTTTGAAAATAGTCTTCAGCTCCGATATAATTTAAGATTGCTAAAAGTTCCGTCCAGGTTTTGTCTTTGACTGATGTCCTGTGGGAACTTGAAGGTATTAGTACTGCCAAATACGACGATATCAAGGATCCTCATGAAGAGGCTAAGATTGAACATAAGTTTGTAGGTTTCGAGCAAGTTAATCCTGGCAAGATGAGCCGGATCGCATACGACGTTGCTGTCTCCGATTTGGTCTTCTATCTTGAATGGATGGGCGAATCGGCTCAGAATACCCGCAAGCTCCTTGGCGTCTGAACGCGTCATACTGGAAGGATGTCAAGTAGTATTGCATACCCGCGATTTTGCGGGTATGCATTTTGGGGTGAGTCGTATGGGCCTAACCCTTTTGTTTCTAAGGAACTATAAAATGATGGTTCTCTATTCGGGTACAACTTGCCCATTTTCGCAACGCTGCCGTCTCGTTCTGTTTGAGAAAGGCATGGACTTCGAAATTCGCGATGTCGACCTGTTTAACAAGCCGGAAGATATTTCAACGATGAATCCATATGGCCAAGTGCCGATTCTGGTCGAGCGCGACCTGATTCTGTACGAGTCCGATATCATCAACGAATACATCGACGAGCGTTTCCCGCATCCGCAACTGATGCCGGCCGATCCGCTGATGCGCGCACGTGCACGTCTGATGCTGTTCAATTTTGAGAAAGAATTGTTCATCCACGTACACACGCTGGAGAACGAGAAAGCTAAAGGAGCAGAAAAGAGCCATGGGAAGGCGCGCTCGGAAATCCGAGATCGCCTGACCACGCTGGCACCTTTGTTCTTGAAGAACAAATACATGCTGGGTGATGAGTGTTCGATGTTGGACGTTGCCATTGCGCCGTTGTTGTGGCGACTGGATCACTACGGGATCGAGCTGTCGAAGACAGCTGCACCGCTGATGAAGTATGCCGAACGTATTTTCTCGCGTCCGGCATACATAGAAGCGCTGACACCGTCAGAGAAGGTCATGCGTCGTTAATTGCCGACGTAGGTAACTAGCACGCCTCGCTCGCGTGATGCGCCAGTCATCGCTTAACCATTTGTAAAAGTACAGTTTTTGCTCATGTCCGAGATTTCCACCAAACCTTACTTGTTGCGCGCCATTTATGTATGGTGCACCGACAATGGCTACACACCGTACCTTGCGGCTCGGGTAGATTCACATACACGGGTGCCGATGCAATTCGTCAAGAACAATGAGATCATCTTGAATATCAGCTTTGAAGCCACCAGCGGTTTGGAAATGGACACTCAATTTGTCAATTTCAGCGCACGCTTCGGCGGTGTATCCCGTGATATTTCAGTCCCGGTGAATAACGTCATCGCCATTTATGCGCGTGAAAACGGCCAAGGAATGGCATTTGAAGCAACGGTGCCATCCGATTCGGATAGCTCCGTTGCTTCAGAACAATACCTCGACGTCGCACCACCATCGCCTGTAGTGTCGATTTTGACCTCGGTGCCGTCGCAGACAAGCAATACAAAACCGGGTTCGTCTGACACCGACCCAGAAAAAGATCCGGAACCACCGAAAAAAGGCGGTGGAATACCTATTCTAACTCGAATTAAATAGGTATAATTATACTTTTTCAGCTAAGCTGGCTTAGCTCATCTGGTAGAGCACCTGACTTGTAATCAGGGGGTGGCGGGTTCAAGTCCTGCAGCCAGCACCAATAACTAAAAATCCCATAGGGCGGTTGGTAACTTTATTGTACCTCAGAAAAAGGCCATGTTTTTGTGTAGACGGGCTACTACTCTTGCGTGGTTTGGTTGCCGTCAATTTCTTCTTTATCGACAGCGGGCTGACTAGTGTTTCATGGCGACGCTGCCAAGATCCAACATCGGCAAGAAAATACCAAGAGTCATAACCAGGATAATTATTCCTAGCACGACGATCGACACGGGCTCGGTCTCGGAAGACAATGTCCGTATCTGGTAATCCATCTCATGCTCATACATTTTAGTGATTTCATCCATCAAATCATCATGCTCGCCGGTTTCCTAGCCCACCGCGATCATCTGTAACACAACCGGCGTAAAAGCACCGCTGATTGTAGCGGTGCGTAAAATGCTTTCGCCATGCTCCACACTATTGCACATTTGTTAGATGTGGTTGGCAATATAGATGTTGCCAACCCTTTGGAGCTATCATGCCGAGCACCAGTGCGATTGATATACCGCTTTCATTGGAGATGGCAAAGCTATGGGCGAAGCGTGCTAACGTCGCCTTTAAAATAATTCTCCCGACAATGGGATTCGGCTTGCGATTGCAGATAGTAAGCTGATAGAAAGCCGAAAAATCTGCCGATTGGCACACCGATAAAGAATTGGCGTACTATCTTTGTGGGCGATGGTGCCGCCGCGAACAAAGCATTGACGACGATTGCCATGACTACCGCATCGGTGCCGAAAACTCAGCCCGACTGAATCCAGAACAGCTATGAGATGCTGAAACCGATGGCGGCGCGCAGGGCAGAATTGAGGACTAATGTCGGATCGGTGCGCGTCACATAATGTGCCGGTAACTGGACATCATCTTGCATGTGCATTTCGGCTTGAATCACTACCCCGTGGATGTGCGCATAGACTTGCAACTCGCTGGCAAACCTGGTCAGCAACTCAGCGACAGAATCGAAATCGAGCAAACTTTTGCGATCGTCATTGCGGCTCGCCGCAACGCTTGCAGCCGCTGCGGTAGCGGATTGCGCAGTTGTTTTAGAATCTGCCGATACTGGCGCTGGACAGCGCACCCACGATCCCCTTGTATCCCATCCTCAACGCATTCAGCGTACCTTGTTTATCGGCCGCTTGCAGCCGACCGAACAACTGGTCGAGTGAGTGAAAGCTAGTTGAGGTGGTTATGAACGCGTTGTTCAACTGCCGCTGTTGCGGGTTTTGCAGATGTCCGGCGCTGCTTTTGAATACCGATGAAGTGCGCAGCGCTTCCAGCGAGATCATCCTCTCGCCGATGAAACGTAGCACCATCCGTTCACGTGCCGGCCGTGCTGCGGCATCCAGACTATCCTGCGTAATGAATGTCTTGAAATAGGCGAAGTGCTTGCGTACCGTCAACAGCAGGGCATCGGACATAGGTCTTTGATAAAACAGTACGTCCATGACCATGTCGGCGTACAGCAGCTCTGGCATCACTTCGCTCAGGCGGGTGGTGGCGATATCGAAGCCTGGTCCGGTTGCAGCGCAGTTGGCAGGTCGACGATGACCATCGTGTAGCCGGCCAGCACGAATGTATACGATTGGAAATTACAGAACCAGACCGCTGCGTGGTTGTAGCAAGATGATGGTGGTCACCATCGCTGTAGCTGGTTCGGACAGGTCGAACAACAGCGACAGCCCGATCCCCATCAAGGTCGCCAGCAGGTTTGGGTCATGGTTATCGATCTAGATGACGGCGTTTTGTCGCAGATGGTTGAGCCAATGCGCGCGTCTGTTTGCAAGGTCATTCATGGTCGGCGCCGATCATGCGCTTGGCATCGACGGCGATGAAATCTGTCGTGCCTGGCTGTGGCATATCGTCTGCCAGTGCTTGCATCAGTCGCGCTTAGCTATCCAGGTAGGACGCGCGGGTTTGCGCTACCTGCTGTTGCTGTTGCAGCAAAGTCAGCTGTATCTGAATGACATTGATGTATGCGATCAAGCCTGCCTGGCAGGCTCGCTTGGCGAGGTCGTAGGATTTGTCCGCTAATGCCAAAGCCTGTTCCGATTTCAGCTTGAAGATCTGGTCGGCCACGCTTTGCAACGCTTGCACCAGCATGCTGTTGTAGCTTTCGATGGCGCCGTCGAGCGCGTCTTAGTCTGGGCGCTGAGGAAGTTGCTGAAACCGGGCGCTTGCAGATCGATGAATGCGGAGATGTTGATATCAGGATAGAATGATTTCTTGGCAAGCTAGATATTTCTTCTTATTGTCTTTACCGCGCCGAGTGGCGATTTGGTTGCGCAGCAGCGCGATGTTTTCATAAATTTTTTCGATGTTGGCCTTGATCGCGAATTCATTGTCCAAGTTCCAGCTGCCGCCGAGCGGTGGTGGGAAGACATAGTCGGAAAAGTAAAGGCCGCGCGTGGCGGGAGATTTCATGCCGACCTTGGCTAACGTGGCCGAGCGCGCTAAACCTACCAGCGTGGTGACCTGGCGGATGCGCGCATGGGTCATCTTCAGGTAGGGCTATCGGCGATGGCTTGTTGTATCAACGCGTCAAATTGCGGTTTGCGATACACCTGCCACCAGTCGCTGGTCGGCCAGGCGATCTGCTGCTGGAGTTCAATACCTTGCCGGCCGCCAGCTTGCTGTCGTGATTCAACTGCGATTGCGGATCGATCTCGGAGCAGGCGTTGGGTAGCAAAGCCAGCAACATTTTGGCTGGAATCGCGCGAAGGGAGAGGGTTGTGAATCGCATGATGGCCCAAAATAGTATTGCAAGAAAATTAGTGTGAAGGATGAACTATCAGACTGCGCTGTGCGCCTGCTTCTGACTCGCGGTCAATGACAATCTGATTGGATAATAGAAAAACTCCAGCAACGCCAACGTTTTGTCAAACCCATCCAACAGCCGGGTCAATGTGGTATCAGATGTTCTGGTTAATTAGTTGCCGTTATAGATGGCCGGTTCAGCTTTGGCGATCTGGTTGATTATTTCGGCACGGCTGAGCGGCTTGCCGGCAGCGACAATAGTGGGATAGGCACTGCGTGCCTGGGTCAGCGAACCATCCTTTTGTGGTTGCGTCACTCTAGCCTACACGTCGGTGCGCGATAAGAAATTGAGGGATGACACCGGGCTTGGCGAAACAGGAGTTGAGTCGTCCTCGGGTCCTGCCTCGGTGAGCGTCACACTACTAAGTAAGTGTTGCTTTCGTGTTGCGGCCCATCGATCAAGTTCAGTGTAAAAACCTAATCGAGAACAATAAATATTGATATTGAAAATGTATTATTTCTATATTTAAAATAATAAAAAAGAAACTGATGCACGTTGACGAATGTCAACCTCGTCCTTGAGGCAGCGCAGACTGGATTTCGATTTTCGCCGTTAAACAGATATAGTGACATAGCAAGTCGTTGTCTGGGTTGACGACAAGCGCAGCTTCACCGGCCATTGCCAGGAGAGGGGCGGCAAGAGAAATTTAGCACACGTCAGATAGTGTTGCCGGAAAACTCGATAATCCCGCCGCCGAGGCAGATATCGCCATCGTAGAGTACGACC
This sequence comes from Collimonas sp. UBA1456, assembly GCA_002325825.1. Lineage (GTDB taxonomy): Bacteria > Pseudomonadota > Gammaproteobacteria > Burkholderiales > Burkholderiaceae_D > Collimonas. The sequence goes on along the minus strand of DCSW01000038.1, from coordinate 17,279 downwards.
GATTGACCTGGAGTGACTGCCCATTGCGGGTCGTTGAAGCACAACGCGAAGTTTTCTACGCCTGCTACTTCGAGGCTATCGAAACGGCAAGCCATGTCGGCCTGCCGGTATCGCGTCTTGGCCGATAAGCTGTCGATATCCGGTGCTTCGCCCGCTACCCAGCTGAGTTGGCCGGCTTGCAGCGTTGACGATAACAGCCAGGGGTGGTCATGCCCTTGTACGATATACAAGGTGTTGTTCTCCATATCCTTCCTGGCGACATACCAGGGCTCGCTGTCGCCGCCGGCATTCCTATGGCTCTTCATGCCACCCAGACCGATGCCCTTGCGTTGCCCCAGAGTATAAAAGCTCAGGCCGACGTGCTCGCCGACGGTATCATCGTCCGGCGTCTTCATCGGGCCCTGCTGGTACGACAGGTAACGGTTCAGGAATTCTCGAAACGGCCGCTCGCCGATGAAACAAATGCCGGTCGAATCCTTCTTCTTGGCGTTCGGCAGCTGGATTTTCTCTGCTATCTTGCGTACCTCGGTTTTTGAGATTTCGCCAAGTGGAAAAAGCGTGCGCGATAACTGCGCCTGATTCAGACGATGCAGAAAATAGCTTTGATCCTTGCTGGCGTCGACCGCTTTCAATAACTCGAAACGACCAGAATCTGCCTGCCGCGCGCGCGCGTAGTGGCCGGTGGCAATCAGATCGGCACCCAACTTCATCGCGTGATCGAGGAAGGCCTTGAACTTGATTTCGGCATTGCATAATACGTCTGGATTGGGGGTGCGCCCGGCCTGATGTTCGCGAAGGAATTCGGCGAATACCCGATCTTTATATGCGGCGGCAAAATTGACGACCTCGATATCGAGGCCGATCACGTCAGCCACGCTGACCGCATCGATCCAGTCTTGCCTGGTCGAGCAGTATTCGGAATCGTCATCGTCTTCCCAATTCTTCATGAACAAGCCGATCACTTCGTAACCTTGTTGTTTCAGTAGCCATGCCGATACCGACGAATCGACGCCGCCAGACATGCCGATCACAACCCGTTTTTTATCAGGCATTTTCTATTCCATAAGCACTGGGATGCGTATTGAGCATCGCCAGAGGTGCGCGCTGGCCGCGCAGGTAATCGTCAATACATAATAGAATTTGCGGGCTGCGATGCCGTTCTGGGCATGCCGCCAGCTCGTTGCGCGACATCCACAACGTGCGCAGGATGCCATGATCCAGAGGCCGATCGTGTTGCTGTCCTAGATCGCCGCAAAAGGCAAAACGCAAGTAAGTGACCACTTCGCCGGTGCGTGCCGATACATAGCGAGCCATGTACATGCCTACCAATGCGGTCGGGGTGAAGTCGTAGGCCGCTTCTTCCAGCGTCTCGCGCACGACAGCATGCACCAGCGACTCGTTCGGATCGAGATGGCCGGCCGGCTGATTGATGCGTATGCCGTCACTGGTCGCTTCCTCTATGAGCAAAAAGAGACCGTCGCGCTCTATGATCGCAGCAACCGTGACAGAGGGTTTCCAAAGGTCAGTCATAAATTCCCCGGTTAATACGACATTTTAACGCGGCTCACCGATTCTCGATGCGATGTAGTTAATAGGCGTACAAGGTGCCTGTGTCATCTTGGTAACAATTTGCACCAAACATGCAGTTTGTATTCAAGAATAAAATAAGCTTGCATCAAGACTCGAGTTGAATACACGCAATTTTTGCGCGTAAGATTCCGATAATAATTCCTACACCAATGCAATGGGAGGATTACATAAAAATCGGCATCTCCGCCAAGATTTGGCTTGGTGAAACCCGGGTTGCTGCAACTCCGGAGACAGTAGAGAAACTGGTAGCCGCCAAGTATCAGGTGCTGGTGCCGGCATGTCGTCGAGCATTACCGATGAGGCTTTTGCTGTGGCCGGCGCGCAGGTGGTCGATGCGGCGGCGTTTTGCGTGGAAACGGTGCTGAAAGTGTGTGCTCTAAGTGCCGCCACCGTGCCGCTACTGAAAAGCGGCACGGTGGCGGTGGATATGCTGAATCCTTATTATATTAATAATATTACTTTTATTGTAATACTCGGCTTGACCGCATTCGTGCTGGAGGCCATGTCGCGTACTTTACGTGCGCAATCGATGGACGTACTGTCGTCGTAAGTTAATATTGCCGGGTATAAGGAGGTGCTGATGTTGATCATTGGCGCCGGCGTCGCCGATTTGCAGGCGATTGCAACCGCCAAGCATTTTGGTGCGGTGATCGAGGCATCTGATGTTCGGCTTGCTGTCATCAAGGAGCATATCGAATCGTTCGAGGCGAAATTCCTGGATATGCCGTTCATTATCGATGAAGAAAAGGAAATCACCCAAGGCGCCGCTGTTGATCAGCGAGGAGACCGTCAAGGTCATGAACCCTGATTCGGTGATCCTCGATATGGTGGTTGAGATAGGCGGCAACTGCTCGTTGTCCGAAAGCGGCAAGACCGTCATAAAACACGGTGTCCGTATCAACGCCGAAGGTGGCCTGGTGATCAACCCGCGAAGACGAGATCGTCACCGTGACGCTGTTGTGCAGAGGCGGCGGAGTCATGCGCAAATAAGCGGCCAAAAAAGCCTGCCCGGCAACTAACTGGGCACCGATTTAACCGATTTAATTAATCGCTGTAAAAGAAGCATCATCCGGTTGCAGCCGGATGCTTTATAAAATGGAGAAAAAAGATATGCAACGTATCATGCTGCGCGCCAAAATTCATCGCGCAATCGTTACCCAAGCCGACTTGCACTACGAGGGCTCATGTGGTATCGATGAGGAGCTGCTAGAAGCGGCCGATATCCGGGAATTTGAAAAGATTGAGCTGTACAATGTCAACAACGGTCGGCGGTTTTCAACCTACGCCATCCGCGGCAAGCGCGGCAGCGGCGAAATCTCGTTGAATGGCGCAGCTGCCCGTTGCGCTCATCTGGACGACTTGTTGATCATCTGCACTTATGCTCCACTTTCCGACGATGAAGCGCTCAGCCATGTGCCGAAAGTGGTGTTTGTCGACGATAACAACAAGATTACCAGTTCGAAAGAGATTTAAATAATTCGTCATCCCGGCGAATGCGGTGATCTGGATCGGGGAGTCACATTAACGCATAGCGTTACGAGGAAAATGTATTCCTGCTCGCGCCGGGGATGTTACGGTAAATAGTAGCGGAAGTTATTCAGACTTGCTTTAAAGGGAAACTATGAAAGTCACGCACACCATCGCCAACCTGATCATCTTCGTACTGGCGATCTACCGTCGGCTACCACGCGGTCTGGGCCGTTACCCCTCCCTTGCATACGCCGCTGACGGTGGTCACCAACGCCATCTCTGCCATCATCACCATCGGCGCAATGTTGGCAGCCGGTCTCACCCAAGGCATCGTCGGGCAGATTGCCGCCACTTTGGCGGTGGCGCTTGCTGCCGTCAATGTATTCGGCGGTTTCCTGGTCACCCAGCGCATGCTGGAAATGTTCAAGAAAAAATAGCCTAAGGCCAAAACGGCGGCAGATCAGGGAAGCAAGCAATGAGCATTAACCAGGTTACTCTGCTGTATCTGATCGCCTTGGTTTGCTTCATCCATGTTTCCGAAGAGCTGGTCTCCGGCGGCGTGGCTGTGGGGGGTGGCGGCATCGGTACATTCCTGGCCAAGCACGTCGAAATGATCAAGATGCCGGAACTGGTGGCGGCGATGCACTCGATGATCGGCCTTGCAGCGGTGTCGGAGCCTTTGGCCTTCGGCATCGTCATTCACAGCGAGGCGCTGCCGATCGGTGACCGCATCGAACTGTTCATCGATACCTTCGTTGGTGCGATTACGTTCTTCGGTTCGGTGATAGCATTCGGAAAGTTGTCGAGGAAATACAAATTCCGTCTGTTCCAGGGCGAGCCGGTGAGTTTTCGCTGCTAGCATTTCACCAACCTGCTGCTAGCGGTGTGATTCTCTGGTATCGTGATCATCGTCCCTGGCTATGGACTGGCAGTGGACCACGCGCAGCACGCGCTGAAGGCAGAAGCGGAAGTGCTTTAAGATCAAGCGCTTGAAATGGAAGATATCAACGGCGAATTCGGTCGCGCCGACGTTGTGCTAGGTGCCAATGATGTGGTGCATCCCGCCTCCAAGAATCCGAAGTCGTCGGATCGCCGGCATACCGATTCTGGAAGTCTATAAAGCCAAGATCGTAATCGTCAACAAACGCTCGATGGCCGCCGGTTATGTCGGTCTCGATAACGAGTTGTTCTATATGAACAAGACCATGATGGTGTTTGGAAATGCGAAGAAGGTGATTGGAGATATGGTGAAGGCAGTTGAATAACATCGATTGTATTTTCAATAAAAGTCACGCAGGGTAAAATTGGCGCGGCTTTTATTTGGCAGTGGATGCTTCCTGTATCAGCGCTGGCCGAGCATCATTTGCCGGACCAACAAGTGCCGTACCGGCTTGATGACGTCAACCAGACCCAGTGACAGGCCGAGCAAAGTTTGCTGGATTTGCGAGGAGGCGCCATCCGGCGTGCTGGTAAAAATCCGCGCCATGACGTCGGTTAGATGGATGGTGATGTTGCGGTCGACTTTTCTACTGGCGGCGAACTGATGCAACGCATCGGCCGATATCTCGCTTGCCAGCGAACGTGCCAGAATCGCGGCGTCGCGTAGGCCCAGGTTCAAGCCTTGACCGGCTACGGGATGCAGGGTTTGCGCGGCATTTCCGATCGCTACAGTCCTTGGCGATGTGGCAGGGCGGGCATTCAGGCCGAGCGCAAAGCCGTTGCGTTTGGACGTCTTAATAAAGCGTCCAAGCCGGCCGCCGAAGACTTCCGCCAATGCTGCCAGGAATACGGTATCGTCGAGCGCCAGCAACTGGCTGGCAGTCTCTGGCCGCACGCACCATACCAATGCGTAGTTGTTACCGTGAATATCATCCTGCGGCAGCAGCGCTAATGGGCCTTCATCGGTGAAGCGTTCAAACGCGCGGTGTTCCACAGGTGCGCTGGCCTGGACGTGGGCGACGATGCCGATCTGCTGGTAATCGCGCTGCAGCGATTTGCCGTTCTGGTCGCCGAATAGGCCGCCTTCGGCTTGCACCAGCAGTTTGCTGCGTAGGGTGCTGCCATCCGACAATTGCAGCGCCACATGGTCGTCATGCTTGTTGCTGGAGCTCACTTGTGCCGGTCGCAGCAATTGTACATTGGCCAGCGTCGGCAAAGCTGCCAAAGCGGTTATCAGTGTGCCGTAGCGGGTCACGTATCCGAGTGCTGGCAGTTGGAATTCATTGCGTTCGATTAAAGTGCGGCCAAAGTGGCTGCGGCGCGATATATGGATTTCGTGGATTGCGGTGGCGGCGATCGGCCACGCCTGTATTTCCTGTAGAATCTGGCGGCTACCATACGACAGGGCCAGCGAACGAGGATCTTGTCTTGCCAATTCTACGGTTCTGGCATCGATCAGTGCGATGCGTTCTGCGGCAATGCCGCGCTTTACCAGTAGTGCTGCCAAGCAGAGACCGACCGGACCGGCGCCGCAGATGGCGATGTCGGCGTCCGTCTGATGATGTGGATTGCCGATGTTGTCCATGTTGCTCATGGCAGCAAGCCCCAACTGCGTAACTGTGCCGTGGTGTCGGCCGGCGTAGTGTGATGGGTGGCATGCCATCCAAGTTCTTGCGCGACATCGGCATTTCTTCTGACATTGTCGATAAATACGAGTTGTCCCGGCTCGGCGTCAGAATAATGCAGGCGAATGCGTTCCAGCATGCGTGCGCAAATACATGTATTCGGTTCGATCAATTTTTCGCGACCTGATACCAGCACATCCTTGACGTGATGTAATAATAGATAGTTTCTCCACGCGTAAGGGGAGGTTTCGGCCGACCAGTTGTTCAATGCAAAAAGCGGCATGCTGGTACTTTCCAGTGCTTCGAAAATCGCGATGCCTTCGGCTAGGGTGCCAACTATCATTTCGGTCCGGCACGCATGGAATGTGGCAATCAGATGCGCATGTTCGGGGTTCTTGGTGCTGATTGTAAGGATCGCTTCGTTGAATGGCCGACCTCCATTCTGTTGGAGATACCATTCGCTGTTGTAAGCGTTGGCGAGGAACCACTTGCGTTCGGTTTCGTTGGCGATCAGCTTGCGGAACAGGTAATCAGGATTCCACTCAATGAGTACGCCGCCGAGACCGAATACGACGATGGTGGGAGTTGCGGTTTTCATGATCGTCATGATGCCAGTGCGCACCGAATCTTGTTTTTCAGCAGCTGGTTGTCGATCATTTGCGCATCAATGCTTCAATTTCGGTGATCGCTGTCGGCACGTCTCTGGTCAGATTGATGTTACCGTCCGTGGTCACCAGGATGTCGTCTTCGATGCGGATGCCGATATGCCAGAATTGCTCTGGCACGCCTTCGCCAGGATGCACGTAAATTCCTGGCTCGACGGTAGTGACCATACCAGGTTGTAGCTTGCGCCACGGTTTTTGTTCGCCCTCAGGCACGATTTCACCAGGTTCGCGATAGGCGCCGACGTCATGCACATCAAGTCCGATCCAATGGCCTGTGTTGTGCATATAGAACTGACGATAATCGCCATTGGCAATCACGTCATCCAATGTGCCGACTTTGCTCTTGTTGAGTAGGCCTGTATCGAGCATGCCTTGCACCAGTATGCGCAGCGCGGCGTGGTGGCCGTCGATGAAGCGCTGGCCAGCGCAGGTCACGGCAATTGCTGCGACTTGCGCCGCCAACACGATTTCGTACAAAGTCTTTTGCGGTCTGGAGAAAACACCGTTGACGGGGAAGGTACGGGTGATGTCGGAGGCGTAGCTTTCAAATTCGCAACCGGCATCGATCAGCACCAGGTCGCCGTCCTTCAGTTCGGTATTGCCGGCGCGATAGTGCAGTACGCAGGCATTCGATCCGGTAGCGACGATCGGGGTATAGGCGGGAAATCCGGCACCATTGCTTCGAAACTCGTGCAGGATTTCCGCTTCCAGATGGTATTCGCGCAAGCCAGGCCGTGCGATGCGCATGGCACGGCGATGCGCACCGGCGGCAATCTGCCCCGAACGTTGCATGATCGCCTGCTCGCCGGTATCTTTGAACAAACGCATTTCGGCCAGCAGAGGCTCCAGGCTATGGATCGCGTGCGGTGCGCTGACATCGATGCGACCCTGGCCGCCGAGCTTGTTGAGCCAACTTTGCAACTGGGCATCGCGGTTAGCTTGCTTGCCCAACGTATAGAAAATCGTCGGCATGTCGGTCAGCAGCTTCGGCATTTCGCTATCGATTGCATCGATCGCAAACGATGCATCGAAACCGAGTTCAGCACACGCCGCCTCAGGTCCTAAACGATAGCCGTCCCAGATTTTACGCTCCAGATCTTTCTCGCGACAAAATAGAATCGATTTCGGCTCCTTTCCAGAGACCAGCACCAGCACCGCGCCCGGCTCGGTAAAGCCGGTCAGGTAATAGAAGCTGCTATCGTGGCGATACGGGAAATCGGAATCGGCGTTGCGAGTCATTTCCGGCGCGGTGGAGACGATGGCGACGCCGCCACCCATGGCCTGCATTTGTGTAATCAGTTTGCTGCGACGTGTGCTGTAAGGAGTCATACTGACGCTCATTCCTAATCTTTGTAACGGGTTGTGTGATGCGACGTTTACAACGGCGCGTTGAGTTGATCTAGGCGTTCGATGGTGCCGACGTCTGTCCAGGCGCCGCGATACACCTCGTCGCCAAGCTGACCGAGCGTTGCATATTTGCGCATCAGCGTCACCAGTTTTTCCGGCTGGCCAAGACTGACTGCATCGAACATCTCAGGGCGATAGACGCCGACGCCCGAGTAGGTATAAGTATGGCCGGGCTCACGCTGGTTGTTGACCGAGAAACTGTTCAGGAAAAAATAACCATGTGGGTGGTGCGACGGATTTTTCACTAGGTAAAGCCACGCCACGTTTCGCTTATCGAGTGGGTAGTGCTGGCTCGACAGGTCGTTGTCTTCCAGCATATTCTTGACTTGCTCAAAGTCGAAATCTGGGCAATAGCCATCGCTGGCTATCGCTACGAACGGCTCTTCTCCCTGCAGGTGGCGGGCATTGGCGATGCCGCCGGCAGTTTCCGACACCACGTTTTCCGCCGAATAGCGGATGATGGCGCCATCTTTACTGCCTTCGCTCAAGGTCTCTCCAGTCATGTGTCCAAGATGGGTGTGATTGATAACGATCTTAATAATGCCGGGGCGTACCAAGTTAACGATGTACCAGACGATCAAAGGCCGACCGCGGACCCTGTGAAGACATGCGCTCGCCGCGACAGGCAGCAAATGTCATTGCTTTCATGTGGCGTTATTCCGGTTAGAAAGTGTAGCCGACTTGTACCGTCTTATCTTGCAGTTTGTCTAGCATGCGCACCAGCGGTATCAGTTCGCGGTAGCGCAATGTCGTCTTGCGGAGGTAATCCATGACCACCGGGATGTCCTTGAGATACGCTTCCTTGCCATCACGGTGATGCAGTCTTGCGAACAGGCCTAATATCTTCAGGTACCGTTGCAATCCCATGTATTCGAAATCGCGATAGAACGTATCGATATCCGGGGCGACCGGCAAGCCGGCGCGCTTGGACCGCTCCCAATAGCGGATCATCCAGTCCAGCACCTGGTCTTCGTCCCACTGAATATAGACGTCGTGCAGCAGGGAGACGATATCGTAGCTGATCGGGCCGTATAGGGCACCCTGGAAATTCAGTACGCCCGGATTGCCTTCAGGGAGCAGCATCAGGTTGCGCGAATGATAGTCGCGGTGGATGAACACCTGCGGCTGCGCCAGGTTGTTGGCGAGGATGGCGTCGAACACCTTGTTGAGATCGTTGCTTTGCTGGTCGCTGAGGGTCGCCTGGAGGTGCTTGCCTAAATACCATTCCGAAAATATTTGCAATTCTCGTGACAGGAAGGCGCGATCATATTCCGGCAGCACATTCGGCTGGCTCTTGGTTTGCAGCAGCACCAGCGCATCTATGGCGTCCATATAGAGCTTATGCGCGTTTTCGAAGCTGCTGCCTTCACTATTCAGTTGCTGCAGGTAGGTGGTGTTGCCGAGATCGGATAGCAGCAGGAAGCCGCGTTCGACATCTTGCGCCAGCACTGCCGGAACCGACAAGCCGACGCCGCAGAACAGCGCACCGATCTCGATAAAGGACCGCACATCTTCCTGCGGCGGCGGTGCGTCCATCACGAGCAAGGTGCCGCCAGCCGGTGTATCGATTCTGAAATAGCGTCGAAAGCTGGCATCTGTGGAGGCTGGCCGCAAGGTCGTAGGCAAGGTGGGCGTGTTGCTGAGCGTAGTTAGCCATTCGACAATTTGAATTTGACGCAGATCAGGTAAAACAGGCACCGACGGTGATAAAGACATTAAGCAATCCAGTAAAGCTGCTGTTGATGGTGAGTTCCCATATAATAATGTATTAATTTTAAAAAATCGCCTGCTATGGTGTTTTCCAAACTCATTTCATGACCCGATCTTCTTCAGCGCTCCCCAAACAATTCCAGTCACGTTCGGTTCGGGCTGCGGAAGGTTCTATCTCGCCCCAATTGCCTGCATTGCGGCGTATGATCGTCCTGGTGGCATACATTGTGGCAGCAGCGTCGATGCCTATGTGGGCTTGGGCGCAGGCGACCGATGTAATATTGCCGACCAGATCAACCTCGCTAGCCCCCGCCACTCAAAACAACATCAAGCCGCTTCGCGTCAATGAAAGCGATGCGCCGACTAATGTTGAAGCTGAGCAAATGACTGGCCGTCCGGATCGGCTGATCAATCTCGACAACGACGTCGACCTGACCCGGGGCCAGACGGACGTGCAGTCCAACAAAGCAACCTACCGGATTATCGAGAATGAGGTCGAGGCGCACGGCTGTGTGCGGATGAATCGCTATGGCGACAAATATACCGGCGACGATTTGCGGTTGAATATGGATTCTGGTCAAGGATTTCTGACCAAGCCGACTTATCATTTTCAGGCCAATGACGGTCACGGCAGCGCTGATCGCATCGATTTCATCGACGAAGATAAGGCTACGGTTGTCAAGGGTACTTATACGACTTGCTCGAGCACCAAGCCGGATTGGTACATCAAGTCAAGCACATTGGATATCGATAGCGGGATTGGCGAGGGGGTGGCGCACAACGGTGTCCTGTATTTCAAGAGCGTACCGATTCTGGGTGCGTCTAGCATATCGTTCCCGTTGTCTAATGATCGCCAGTCTGGCGTGTTGCCGCCGACTCTTGGCAGCACCAACAATGGTGGTCTGGAGTTCAATTTTCCATATTATTTTAATATTGCGCCCAATCGTGATTTGGTACTATACCCCAACATCATCACGCAGCGCGGCTTGCAAATTGGTGCCGATGCGGGCTACTTGGGCGACGGCTACAGCGGTCAAACCAAGGGCGAATTTTTGCACGATGACATGCTTACCAAGACTAACCGCTATGCGGTGCAATCGATTCATTCGCAGACACTGGCGCCTGGCCTGACGATGGGCTGGAACGTCAATTTTGCATCGGATCATAATTATCCCGACGATTTTCCTCGCTCAATCACGCAAAGTTCGACGCGCTTGTTGAATCGCGAGTTCGGTCTGAACTACAGTGGCTCATTCTGTAATGTGGTGGCACTGGCCTCGCGCTATCAGGTGTTGCAGGATTTTAATTCCAACAATCAGCAGACCATCAGCAGACCGTACGACCGGCTACCGCAAATCACCTTGACTGCCGCCAAGCCGGATATTTACGGTTTCGACTGGACCGTGAATGCGCAATATGCGCGCTTCTGGAACAGTCAGTACGATTTCCATACTGTCATCGGTATTTCGCAAGCCAGCAGCACACTGATGCCGTTGGGCGGTGAGCGGATTTACATTAATCAGCAACTGTCTTATCCGATTATCCACCCTGGATATTTCATCAAGCCGAAGATCCAACTGGATGCGACATCTTACAACATTACGCCCAACAAGCTAGGCGTACCGAATGTCCCGACCGCTCCAGGCATCACGGTGCTGGGGAGTAATTTTAATCGCGTGTTGCCGACATTCTCGCTCGATGCTGGTTTAACTTTTGAGCGCAACACGACATTCTGGGGCAAGCCGATTATCCAAACCCTGGAACCGCGTATGTTTTACGTGCGTACGCCTTACCACGATCAGACGCAATTTCCGTTGTTCGATAGCGGCGCGGCAGATTTCAATTTTGCCCAGATTTTTACTGAGAACCGCTACAGCGGCCACGACCGCATCAGCGACGCCAACCATCTGGCGGTTGCGATGATTTTACGGTTTATCGAGGAATCTGGTCAGGAGCGTTTGCGCTTCGGTATCGGCCAACGCCTGTATTTTACGCAGCCGCGGGTGACGTTGGGGCCAACCGACACCACCAACCGTTCTAATTTTCTGTTGTCGGCTGGCGGCCAGGTGACCCAGTCGCTCAGCCTGGACAATACCATTCAGTACAGTCAAAGTAATAGCCAATGGATCCGCGCCAGCTCTACCATCAAATGGCAGCCGGGTCCTAAGAAGGTTATCAATTTCTCTTATCAACTGGATCATACGAACACTGATCCACTGAACCGCTATCTTAAGCAGTTCGATTTGTCGGCCCAGTGGCCGCTGTCGCGCCGCTGGTACGGTGTTGGCAGCGTTAGCTATTTCTTTCAAGAAAAAACAATCGGACAAAACCTGCTGGGACTTGAATATAAGGCTGATTGCTGGGTTTTCCGTGTTGTGGGTCAGCGGAAATCGTCGTCAACCCGGGCGACTACAGGTATATTTCTGCAACTTGAGTTGAATGGTTTGTCGAGTATCGGATCTAATCCGACGAAAGCCCTGCGTAGTAGTGTTCCGGGTTATCAGAATATTAACAAGCCCGACTCTTTCATTAGCCGTTGAACCCGTCATTTTCATTTATGAACGTTTTTCCAATTATGCGTAAAACCAATCAAAATCAACTCGCGGCAATCGCTTTCTCGCTGTTGTCGGCTACTGCTAACAACGCTTGGGGGCAAGGTGCTGCGATGCAGTCGACACCGCTTGTACTGGCGCCGACCAGCGCTGCAGCGTCAGTGAAGGGGGTGGCCGCGGCCCAGCAGACGGTAGATGCGATCGTTGCAGTGGTGAATACTGATGTGATTACCCAACAAGAGCTGTCGTCGCGTATGCGTGACGTGATGCAACGGATGAAGTCGCAGAACATTGAACTCCCGCCGGCGGCAGAGTTACAGAAGCAATTGCTGGAGCGCATGATCCTGGAGTGCGCCGAAGTGCAACTGGCGAAAGAGAACGGTATCGTTGTCGACGACGTTTTGTTGGATCGTGCGATCAGCCGGATTGCAGAGCAGAACAAAATGTCGATGCCAGATTTCCAGCGTCAGCTGGAGAATGACAAGATTCCTTATCTTGCTTTTCGTGAGGAAATTCGTCAGGAAATATTGTTGCAACGCTTGCGTGAGCGCGAAGTCGACAACAAGATCCAGATTTTGGATTCCGAGATTGATAATTATCTGGCGGCCGAAGCAGGTCACAAGCAAGCCGCCCAAGAACTGAATCTGGCGCAAATCCTGATCCAGGTTCCAGAAAATGCGACCTCTGCTCAAATCGCCCAGCGTATCAAACGCGGCGAAGAGGCCATGCGGCAAATCAAATCGGGTGGTAACTTCGCCGCCATCGCCGCAGCTTATTCCGATTCCGCCGATGCGCTGACTGGCGGCGACATGGGCTGGCGCTCGCAGGACCGCCTGCCATCGCTGTTTGTCGAAACGGTGGCCAATCTTAGCCCAGGCCAGGTATCGCCAATTATCAGGAGCGCCAACGGTTTTCACATTATTAAGCTGGTCGATAAGCGCGCAGCTGCCGCAGCGCCGACCGACATCCCTACCCCGATTCAGCAGACTTACGTGCGTCATATCCTGATCAAGGTGACGCCAACCGTGACAGCGGCTGACGCCCGCCGCCGCCTGCTCGAGTTGAAAGAGCGCATCGAAAATAATGCAGCCAAATTCGAAGATTTGGCCAAACAATATTCGAACGATCTGTCAGCAACCAAAGGCGGCGATCTTGGTTGGATCTATGCCGGCGATACCGTACCGGAGTTCGAGCGTGCAATGGATGCGTTGAAACCGGGGCAGATTAGCGAGCCGATCGAATCGCCATTCGGCTATCACCTGATTCAAGTGCTGGAGCGCAAAACCAACGATGTGTCGAAAGAACGTCAACGCCTGACCGCGCGGATTGCCATTCGCGAACGCAAAACCGAAGAAGCGATCAGCGAATGGCTGCGTCGGTTGCGCGACAGTACATACGTCGAATATCGCAACCACAATCATTGATTACATGAAATGGACATCGAGTCGTTGGCAAGCAAGTACCGAGGACGAACAATGTCTGAGCAGTCTGCAAGTAATCAGTCTGCCAGTAACGCCGTTCGGCGCCGGCCGATACTGGCCGTCGTATCCGGCGAACCCGCCGGGATCGGCCCGGAAGTATCAATCCGGGCCGCCTGGGCGCGGCGCGCCGATATCAACAGTGTGCTGATTGGCGATGCAGCTTTCCTGGCCATGAGCGCCGCCGAGATCGATCCGCAAATCTGCCTGGTGGCATTGTCGCAGCAAGCACTGCGCAACAATGGCTTGCCCAACTTTGGCCCGGACCAGGTGGCGGTGATCGATTGTCAGCTAGAAGCGCATGTGCATCCCGGCAAACTGGATGCGCGTAATGGGCGGCCTGTATTGCGTACACTCGATCTCGCCATCGACGGCGCCCTGCAAGGAATATTCGACGGCATCGTCACCGCCCCGCTGCAGAAAAGCACGATCAACGATGCCGGTGTGCCGTTCACCGGCCACACCGAATATCTGGCGGAACGTAGCGCCACGCCACAGGTCGTGATGATGTTGGCAACCGACAAGACAACGCCGCCGTTACGCGTCGCTTTGGCAACCACCCATTTGGCATTGAAGGATGTAGCCGCAGCCATCAATTTTGATAGCCTGAATCGCACCATCGATATCCTGCATGCAGATCTGCAGAAAAAATTTGGCTTGAAACAGCCGCGAATTCTGGTGACGGGTTTGAATCCGCATGCCGGCGAGGGCGGTTACCTGGGGCGCGAAGAAATCGACATCATCACGCCGGTACTAGACGCCGCCAAGGTAAGAGGTATTGCCGTCAGCGGCCCTTACCCTGCCGATACCCTGTTTCAGCAAAAATACTTGGCCGACGCCGATTGCGTGCTGGCCATGTATCACGACCAGGGTTTGCCGGTATTAAAATACACCAGCTTCGGCCACGGCATCAACATCACACTGGGGCTACCGTTCATCCGCACCTCAGTCGATCATGGCACCGCCTTAGACATCGCCGCTGCCGGTCTGGGACATGCCGACCAGGGCAGCATGCTGGTCGCTCTGGACACTGCAGCGCAGATGATTCGAACGTGCAGTCGGGGCGTAGTTTAATTTGTATATTCGTCAGCGGTAAGAAGCAACACAACCGTATGAAATAACGATGAACGTTAATTGTAGATGAGCCGCCGTACTTACTCCGTGGCCCATGTAACTGCGTGTGGGGTCGCGCCCGGGCTCGTTTACGCAATGAGCGGTGCCAAGCAACGATCGTGCTGACCAGCCAGACATGCATAAATAATAATTCCGAAACGTTATCAACCGAAGATTTCGGATAATAGCTTTTAAAGAAAAAATGACGAAACACATCGCCCGCAAACGATTTAGCCAGAACTTCTTGACGGACGACACCGTCCTCTACAACATCATCAGCGCGATTGATCCGCAAGCCGATGACAACATGGTCGAGATCGGCCCCGGTTTGGCTGCCATGACACGGCTGTTGCTGGAATCCATCAAGCAATTGCATGTAATCGAGCTAGACCGCGACCTGGTAGCACGCCTGCAAAAAAACTTCGATCCGGCGTGCTTGCACGTCCACTCCGCCGACGCGCTTAAATTTGATTTTAGTAGCATTCCGTTGGCCGGCGAGAAGAAATTGCGTGTGGTCGGCAACCTGCCGTACAATATCTCCAGCCCGCTGCTGTTTCACCTGACCGAGATTGCGCCGCAGGTGCAAGATCAGCATTTCATGCTGCAAAAGGAAGTGGTGGAACGGATGGTTGCTCAACCCGGCAGCAAAGCTTGCGGCCGTTTATCGGTGATGCTGCAATGGCGTTACAATATGGAATTGCTGTTCATCGTGCCGCCCATCGCATTCGATCCGCCGCCACGGGTCGAGTCGGCGATTGTACGGATGATTCCTATTGCGCAGCCGCTGGTTTGCGATCAACAAAAACTGGAGGCCGTGGTACTGAAGGCGTTCACCCAACGCCGCAAGATAATTCGCAACTGCCTGTCCGGCATGTTCAGCGAGAGTCAACTGATCGATGCCGGCATCGATCCGCAGGCGCGGCCGGAAGCGGTCCCGATGGAGCGTTTCGTCGCGTTGGCCAACGCCTTGTCCGACCAACGTATAAGCCTGAGCCAGAGTTATAACTTCTCGCTGGTGCCATTGCAGGCTCTGCATTCAATCAGCTCGATCTTTTAGCCGTCCGGGTCTTATACAAATGCGATGATAGTGCTGCCTCGCTTGACCGGCTCGGCTTCGCGCATCACGTTGCCGCCCCTTGCACCTTAACATCGGCGCAGCCTTTGTAGGCATCTGCCACCGTCAAATGTTCGAACGCGGTGCTCTTGCTCATGGTTTGCGACGTCGTAGTTATAGGTCAGTTCAAGTTCTGCATGATCAGGATTACTGCCATAGTCGACGAATGCTAGTGTGTATTTGTATTCCGGATTATCGTTGGTGCGCAGCAGCTTCATGTCGAGCACCTTGATGTAGCAATCAGTCGAACGTTGCGGGTTACCAACATGCAGCATGGGATGAAGGGCACTCATATTTTTCTCTGAGGTTGGGAAAGGTGATGTGTGGACGATACAGTCTTGAATGTCAATGCCGAAATGAAGATGTACCAGATGGCTCGTTAAACGTGCACTAATTTGGGTTAATAAATAGGGCTGTTCAGGCCTTGAATTTTTCTCCTTCCACTCTACATCTCACTGCGAGGCAGAATTGAAGGAACGGGCGAAGTGCGGCGTAGCCGTTCTCCCCAAGATGTTGTTTTTATTTTTACGGGTTGCCCCTCCTTTTTTAGAGGAGATATTTGGTTTGGTATTGCGCTGTTACTGTTTCTTGCTAGTAGCGAATCTATACGATTCGCCGTTCATCTCCAGGATGTGGACGTGATGGGTGAGCTGCTCAATCGCTCCGAACCGAGGATACTGGTCCACTCGACAAACGGCAAGTTTGATTTTCACCATTCAGGCTCGGCATCGCTATGAAGTCGAAGGTATCCGGACTCTTGGTCACCAAAAATTTGGCAAGTCGGATGCGCCGCTTCATCGTGCGACGTTCATGATCGATACGTTCCAGTTCACACAATCCTACCACTGGCGATGGCACCATGAAGTGACGTCGACTGTAGCCCATCAGTTATTCCACTTTGCCCTTGTCGTTACCTTTGGTGGAACGCCAGAATTTGTCGTCAAACATATAGTATCTCTACAACTCGGCAAAGGCCTGGGTCTGTCGGTGCTGGCCATCGCCCAATATCTTCGCCACCGCAATCCTGGTCTTGTCGTACAGAATTGATTGCTGCACGCCTCCGGAAAATGCGAAGGCGGCAAGATAGCTGTCCAGGAAGGCTCCCGTATCCTCGGTCGGATACGCCTTGACGGAACACGCATCCAAAATCGATCTGGGAATGGCCGAGCTGATGTGCCAGTGGCATCAACACCTTCTTCTGCCGGCTCGCCACACCGTTTACGTACTCGGATAAAACCCCCTATTTTTAATCAAAGTTAAAAGTAGAGGCTAAATCGCAAGGGTCAATTTCTGCTTCAGGGTAATGCCGCCGAGCTTCATATTCGGGCTTTTGTAATTTCGTGATTGTCAGTCCAGGACCATTTCGTTGCAAGTTCCTGAGCCTCATCAACGGATTCTGAGAGGTAATGTGCGAGCCAGTTCATAGTGAACCGTTTTGTTGTAACGCTCGATATAAGCCTTTTGTTACGTCTTTCCGGGTTGAATAAATCTGATCTTGGTGCCACTTTTTCTGCCCACGCACCCATTGTCGAACTGATGTATTCAGGTCCGTTGTCACAGCAAATTGTCATCGGCTGTCCTCGCCATTTAATAATTTGGTAAAGCAACCAAACGAG
>DCSW01000050.1 GCA_002325825.1 Collimonas sp. UBA1456 | reverse complement strand
CTGTTTGAAGATTTTGATCAAGTTCACTAGATTACCAACAACTGGATCACAGTCTACAACGAACAACGCTCACATCCAGCACTGGGTAAGTTGCCGCCAAAATCGTATCGGCAACAGGCAGAAAAATCTACATCATTACTGGCTACTTGACGGGGGGCTACAGTACCACTGACGCCGGGCGCGGGCGATGGTTCCGAACTGCGGCTGCCGCTGGGTATCGACGATTATCGGCGACTCGATGATAAGCCAGCTGCTGACTCTTTACACGACGCTAGTAGTCTATCTGTATATGGATCGCTTCCGCTTGTGGAGCAAGGATAAATGGGATCACCGTGGTGGCAGAGTGGCACCGGACGCAGCCGAAGCCTAGCAAACCGACAGATCGAGAATCATGGTCGATGAACGACGACTATCAACGGATCTAACATGAAATATATACATCTACCTATGCACAAAACCTTGCTAGGTTTGACGGCTACGGTGCCGCTATCAAGCGCCTGCGCCGTCGGCCTGGATTACGTGCACCCGGCGGCCGAGGTGCCGCTAGCTTTCAAGGAATAGCGCCGCCGATATAAAGGTTGCCAAACTCAGCGCGCTGCCGACACTGATCCAGGACTATTTGCAGCTTCGCGTGCCGAATGATACTGTTGCCGCCTATCAAAAATCACTGCAATTAACACAAAACCAATACGCGGTGGGCGTCGCCGTACAATCCGATGTGACTCAAGTATAAACCCCGCTCAAGGTGAGCGCAGACGCTGAACAACGGCGTGCTGCGTTTGCTGTTGGAACACGCAATTGCAGTACTCACAAGGCAGGCGGCGTTCAGTTTTTCCATAGCACCGGCACCGCTAGTGGCGGTGCTGCCAACTATCTCGCTCGGGGTGCCGTTCAGCATTGCTGGAGCGCCGCCCCGACTTCATCGCCGCCGAACGTCTTGCGGCAGTCCGCCAATGTCCAGATTGGTGTGGCTAAAGCTGCTTATTTCCAGAATCTTCCCCTATCCACCTCGGGCGGCTTTCAAAGCAGCAGTTTTGCCGACTGACTGACGGTATCTAACCGTATCTGGTCGCTCGGACCATCGCTGGCTGCCACCCTAGTTGACGGCGGCACCCGCCGCTCCCAGAGCGATCAGGTAATCGCCCCATATGACGCCAGCATTACGGTGTACCAGCAGGCCGTGATGACCAGTTTCCAGAAAGTCCGTGACAATCTGGGAGCGTTGCGTATTCTGGAACAGGAAGCTTTGATCCACGATCAGACAGTGAAATTTACGTACTGTACAGTTGGGCTGATTCTGAATCAATACAAGGCCGGCACAGTCAATGACAGCAGCATAGTGACGGTGCAAGCAACCACATTCAATGCAGCGCTGAACGCACTGAATATACAGAAGCGTCGCTTTGCCGCCAGTGTGGCGCTGATCAAGGTGCCAGGCGGCTGGGATCAAAAGGAATTGCCGGACAACGCCATGCTAAATGAGCGTGGTACGGACGCGGAACGGCCAAGTCAGTGCAGAAATAAGAGTCTTGCTGCCGACAGCGCAGTAGGCTGCAAAATTTCGGAAACATTCTGGCAAATCTATTCGATAGGAGGAAAAATAAATTTCAGCTCATGCTGGCAAATGTTCGCACTCGGTTCGGCATTTTTTGCCGGCCTGACGGCTATTCCCGGCAAGTTCGGCGTAACCCGCATGAATTCAAACTTCACCACCTTCATTCGCACCGTCATCATTCTGTTTGTCATCGTTGGCATCAGCACTTTTCGTGACTAATGGCAAAAGCTGACGCAGGTTGGCGTCAGCAACTGGCTTTTTCTGGTGCTGTCAGCGATTGCTACTGGCCTGTCGTGATTGTGCTATTTATTACCATGAGCTGCAAATCGGCCCGATCTCGAAAGTCGCGCCAATCGACAAGCTGAGCATGGCCTGTGTCATCGTGCTGGGATGGCTGTTTGCTAGCGAATAGTTGAGCTGGCAAGTGGCAATCGGCGGTTCGCTGATTGTGGCCGGCTCGCTCGTCATCATTGCTTTTTAGAAGTTCGGAAAATGGCCGATTAGATGACCTGCAATAGCGTTGCCGGCATGGTTCCGTGCAATGCATTGCACGCCATGATCTCCTCGGCGGTCAACAAATCTTCCATATTCAAGCTGCGTTCTGCAGCATCCCAAGCGGGATCATTCAACACCACACTGCGCATTACACCAGGTAGCAAGCCTGATCGCAGCGGCGGCGTATACCAGCGCCCACCCAGCTTCACGAAGATGCTGCTGCGACCGCCCTCGGTCAGTTCACCTTGGAGATTGAAGAACAGCATATCGAACGCTCCCAGTTGCTGCGCTTCTTGCCATGCTTGATCATAGCGTTGCCGCAAAGTGGTTTTATGCCTCAAAAATATATCACCGCCATCCATCGGAGTTTGAGAGATCAATAGGCTGACAGGCGCCTCAAGCATTTTCAGCGGCGCGCTGTGCAGGCTGCAGTTGCCGTCTGCGGACAACATCAGACGCAAGCGCTGCGGACCTGTCGCTGGTAAATTTTCACAATGGGCCTGCAAAGCCTCAAACAATATGTTCTGATCGAACGGAAAACCAAAATAGGTAGCTGAAGCCTGCAGCCGCCGCAAGTGCAAATCAAGATGTCGGCAACCATCTACGTGGGTTGCGTACATGGTTTCAAACAACGAAAAATCACCACGCAAACTGGTCAGAAATTTTGCCTTCAACGCGCATTCCGCATATTCGTCGGCAGCCACACTATCGTGCACGATACCGGCGCCGACACCCATTTCACCACGCCGTATCGTTGCTCCTAAAGCATCGTCACGGGTCGGCGCTTGCAGTATCAAGGTGCGGATCGGAACCGATAGGCAAAAATCGCCAACCTGGCGGTTGTCGGTAATCGCATCGAACCAGCCTATGGCACCGGTATACAAACCGCGCGGTTCAGATTCCAGTTCATTGATAATCTGCATGGTACGAATTTTCGGCGCACCGGTTATCGAACCACACGGATACAGCGCCTGCACCAGGCTGGCCAAGCTAACTTCGTCGCGTACCCGTGCTTGAACGGTGGAGGTCATTTGCAACACGGTATTGAAGCGCGTCACTTCAAACAGGTTCGGCACATGAACCGAACCAGGGACCGCAATCCGTCCCATGTCATTGCGTAGCAAATCGACGATCATCAGATTTTCCGCCAGGTTCTTGGGATCAGCCGCCAACGCCAGCGCCGTCCTCCGGTCTTGCTCAGGATCGTCGCTAGCAGCAGCAGTGCCTTTCATCGGCCGTGCGATCAGCATGCCGCCAGTGTGGCGCACGAATAATTCTGGCGACAGTGACAGCACCGTAGTACCATCCGGCAAGGCGATCAGCGCGCCGTAAGGCACGGGCTGGCGCCGTCGCAACTGCCGGTACAACGCCAGTGGGCTGCCGTACATATCGAAACGCAAGCGATACGTATAGTTCACTTGGTAGGTGTCGCCAGCCTCGATGTAGCTGTGGATCTTGGCAATAGCCGTAGCAAACTCTGCCGCGCTGACATTCGCCCGGAGATTGGCAATACCGGCTTCGATATTAGCCTGCTGCACCGTCTGACGCTGCGCCAGCCAGCACCCCACTTCGTTATTTGGCAACAGACGGCACTCTGCAAACAACAGGATTTGGGCTAATGATTGCGACGTTTTCTTCTGTTGGGTTGCCGACAATACAGGCTGCAGACCCAATCCCAATTCATAACTAAACAACGTCACTGCATGCAACCCATTCTGCAACATATGTTGCATTTTCAACAGCAAATCCGGCAATTCCCCAGAATGCGAGCATTGCAGACATTCGACCAGGCCCGTATAGAGGCGTGATGAACCAAACTCACAGACATCGGCACTGCTATCATCGAGCAATGCGAAACAATCGGAAGATTCGACGCGTGGAGAACCAAACGTTGTATTCATAATTTTTTGCAAATAAACATATGCCGCTTCTGTAATGATAGTGCGCGCCAACGGCCAGACCTTGGCTCTATTTACCGATCCCAGATGGCTATATCGCGCGTCCTTCACACACCTCTGATCTCTGATTGTGGCTTGTGTCCATGTTCATGGAAAACATGAACACCACGGTCATCGAAACCTCACTGCCAATGATGCCGCAGGACATGAAAGAAAGCCCGATTGATCTGAAGCTGGTGATGCCATCTTACCTGGTCAGCCCGCGGTAGTATTCATTCCTATCAGCGGCTGAATGACCGATCGCTCCGGCGCCCACACCGTATTCCGCAGCGCAATCGGCGTATTCATGCTCGTCTCGATCCTATGCGGTGTCTTCAATGCGAAGGCTGAATTCGTCGCCACCCGTTTCTTGCAAGGTATCGGCGGCGCGTCAATTCCGGAATTAAGATGTAC
>DCSW01000061.1 GCA_002325825.1 Collimonas sp. UBA1456 | reverse complement strand
TGCGCTTTGCCCGTTCCCCCAATGTTGCCTCGCAGTGAAATGTTGATTGGTACACGTTTAATGAGCCATTTGTTACATCTTCATTCCTGCATTGGCAGATATTGATTAAATAGCCATCCAGCGTATCCCAGCGCTCGCTCCACTTCCAGAGCCACCGAAGCGTGATGCAATACTATGTGCCAGCCGCACGGCTTCTTCATATAGATGATGGTCGCCAGGATATTCATATCTTGCATGTCGCGGTCGCTCTCGCTGGCCGGATGCAATTCTTCGACCAGATTGTGGATGCTGGTCGACATGTTTTACTTGGTGCGCAATTAGCGTGTCAGGATGCACGCCACGACGAGTTCAAAAGGCATTCCGAACGCCGCCAGGATTACGGCATGCCCATGCAATTTTGCGCCATTCGAATGGATGAAGACGCTTCCGTCATCATCCCAGCCTAGAGCGCTATCATGGCCGCGATGTCGGTCCGGCTCATGGCATCGTAAAACGTAGTTTCTGTGTCTTCGGTTGAGCCATGTATAAATTTGACATGCGGCATATTGTCTCCGTGCTCACGCACATTTGGAACGAATTGTGACGATGTGGCGACGCTTTGCTGCAATCAGAAAATGGAGAACTTTTCCCTTTTTTTCCCATCATTATTCTCTTAATATCCTTTGACGATCGCATCTGGTTTCAGGCGGTATTGCGTGCCGCAGTATGGACATTTAGCATTGCCGCTGCTATCCAGATTTAGGAATATGCGCGGATGCGACGACCAGATCGGCATCAGCAGATTAGGGCAATGTGCCGGCAGGTCCTTGCCGGCGAGCTCAACCGGGGCTTGCGTGTTTGTTTCTGTAGTCATCTGTTTCTCCAAAATTACTTGTACGCAATGTTATTATTGGTGCTGACTTATGTGCCGACTACTGTCAGCCAGTGCCGATATTTGTCCGATTTTCCCGCCACGGCATCGAAGAACATCGATTGCATTTTCTCGGTGATCGGTCCGCACTTTCCTTCGCCGATGACGCGATTATCGAGTTCGCGGATCGGCGTGATTTCTGCCGCGGTGCCGGTGAAGAATGCTTCATCGCTGCAATACACCTCGTCGCGGGTGATGCGTTTTTCGATGACTTCAATGCTGCTATCCTGCGCCATCTTCAATACCGTATCGCGGGTGATTCCGTCCAAGCAGGATGCCAAGTCTGGTGTATAGATTTTGCCATTTTTGACGATGAAGACGTTTTCGCCAGGGCCTTCCGAGACATAGCCGTCGGTATCCAGTAACAGCGCTTCATCGTAGCCGTCGGTTAGCGCTTCCTGATTAGCCAGGATCGAGTTGATGTAATAGCCGCTGGCTTTGGCGCGCACTAGCGACACATTAACGTGGTGGCGGCTGAACGACGAAGTCTTGACACGGATACCCTTGGCTAAGCCGTTTTCGCCAAGGTAAGTACCCCACGACCAGGCCGCAATCGCGACGTGAATCGTATTTTCCTTGGCGGAGATGCCAAGTTTTTCGGAACCAATCCAGATCAGTGGACGCATGTAACAGGATTGTAGATTGTTCTCGCGCACCACGGCGATTTGCGCATAGATCAGGGTTTGCAGGTCGTACGGCACTTGCATCTGAAAAATCTTGGCCGAATTAAGCAAGCGCTGGGTATGTTCTTTCAAACGGAAAATGGCCGCGCCTTGCTCAGTCTGGTAGGCGCGCACGCCTTCGAATACCGCCATTCCATAGTGCAGCGAATGCGTCAGGACGTGGATGTTGGCATCGCGCCAGTCGATCAGTTTGCCGTCTTTCCAAATCTTGCCGTCGCGGTCATCCATGGACATATCAATTCTCCGTTAAAATGAAAATTGCCTGAAATGCAACGGCATGTGGCTGAAGTTCAGCTTCAGCCAGTGAGCGCGCACGTGCTGCAGGCATTGAGGAAATTCTAAGCGTATAAACACATATTTTAACGGATTCGGTGCGGCCTATTCTGTAGAGTATTGCTGTTGGCAAAGTGGCTTTTGGAAGCGATTCCGCGTGCAAGACGGTGTTTTGACGGGAGCTGGTGTAGTAAAATAGCTTGTTTTCCTAATTAACATTGTCTGATCGATATGAAATTCAATCGACTAAGCGACTTGATCGCGCAACACCAGCTGCAAGACAAACGTGTTTTTATCCGCGCCGATCTCAACGTACCGCAAGACAACGCAGGCAATATTACTGAAGACACTCGCATACGCGCCTCGGTGCCGGCGATCCGCCAGGCGCTTGACGCCGGTGCCGCGGTGATGGTGACCTCGCACCTCGGTCGTCCGACAGAAGGGGAGCTCAAGCAGGAAGACTCACTGACGCCAATCGCCAATCGCTTGGCCGCGCTGTTGGGGCAGCCGGTTGAGCTAAAGCGGAATTGGGTTGACGGCGTCGATGTCGCGCCGGGCCAGGTGGTGTTGCTGGAAAATTGCCGCGTCAACCAGGGCGAGAAAAGAAATAGCGAAGAGTTGGCGCAAAAAATCGCCAAGTTGTGCGATGTGTATGTCAACGACGCATTTGGAACCGCTCATCGCGCTGAAGCCACTACCCACGGCATCGCCAAGTTTGCGCCGGTTGTCTGTGCCGGCCCATTGCTGGCAGCTGAACTGGATGCGCTGGGCAAAGCACTGAACCAACCGGCTCGTCCGCTGGTGGCAATCGTCGCCGGTTCCAAGGTATCAAGCAAGCTGACCATATTGAAGGCGCTGGCTGACAAGGTCGACAATCTGATTGTCGGCGGCGGCATAGCCAATACCTTTTTGCTGGCCAGCGGCCTGAAGATCGGCAAATCGCTGGCCGAGCCCGATCTGGTGCAAGAAGCCAAGGCCATCATCGACATGATGGCCAAGCGCGGCGCCTCGGTGCCGATTCCCGTCGATGTCGTCTGCGCCAAGGAATGTACGCCGACTACTGCAGCACAGATTAAGGATGTCGGTGACGTGGCCGAGGATGACCTGATCCTGGACATCGGTCCGAAAACCGCTGCAACCCTGGCCGCGCGAATTGCCCAGGCCGGCACGGTAGTGTGGAACGGCCCTGTCGGCGTATTTGAGTTCGACCAGTTCGGCGAAGGCACCAAGGCGCTGGCGCTGGCCATTGCCAATTCCAAGGCATTCTCGATTGCTGGCGGTGGCGATACGCTGGCAGCTATCGCCAAGTACCAGATTACCGACAAGATCGGCTACATCTCCACTGGCGGCGGCGCGTTCCTGGAATTCCTGGAAGGTCGGACCTTGCCGGCGGTTGAGATTCTATCGCAACGTGTGACCTAGTAATATGGTAATTGAAGAACTTAGTAAATAAAGAAATATCTTTAACCCGTCATCTCAGCGATCGAGAGAATTACCGAGCTGGAATAGCGGTACATTCATCCATGCTGTACTGAAAGATTGTTCATGCAAAGAGCTACCAAGATCGTCGCCACTATCGGGCCTGCATCGAGCGATGCCGGTACACTGGGGCGTATGTTCGTCGCCGGTATTGATGTGGTGCGCCTAAATTTTTCTCACGGTAAGGCGCAGGATCACATCGATCGCGCCAAGCTGGTGCGCGAGGTGGCAGCAGCTTGTGGCAAGCAGGTTGCGATCATGGCCGACTTGCAAGGCCCAAAGATCCGGGTTGGTAAGTTCGAGCAAGGCAAGGTCGAACTGAAAAATGGCGAAACATTCATTCTCGACGCCGATTGTGCAATGGGCAGCCAGGAGCGCGTTGGCCTCGACTACAAAGCTTTGCCGCGCGATCTGCGGCCCGCCGATGTCTTGTTGTTGAACGATGGGTTGATCGTCTTGACGGTCGAAAAAATCATCCGTAACGAGATTCATACGATCGTCAAGATCGGCGGTGAACTGTCCAACAACAAGGGTATCAACCGCCAGGGCGGTGGTTTGTCGGCGCCGGCGCTGACAGCCAAGGATATGGATGATATAAAGACCGCGATGAGCTTCCGCGCCGATTATGTCGCCGTCTCGTTCCCGAAGAATGCGACCGACATGGGAATGGCGCGTCAGTTGGCGAACGTGGCCGGTGAAGCCTACGATCATAAGCCGATGATGATCGCCAAGATCGAACGCGCCGAAGCGATTCCGGTCTTGCAAGAAATTCTTGACGCCTCCGACGGCATTATGGTGGCGCGCGGCGATCTGGCTGTTGAAGTTGGCAATGCCGCCGTCCCTGGGTTGCAAAAGCGCATGATCAAGATGGCGCGCATTTCCAACAAGCTGGCGATCACTGCTACGCAGATGATGGAGTCGATGATCGTCAATGCCGTGCCGACCCGCGCTGAGGTATCGGATGTCGCCAATGCCGTGCTGGACGGCACCGATGCCGTGATGACTTCGGCTGAAACCGCCTCCGGCAAATATCCGGTCGAGACGGTGGAAGCGATGTCGGCAATTTGTTTGGAAGCCGAAAAATCGGAAGATTGCAGGCTGGATGCCGATTTCCGCAATATCCGTTTTACCCGCGTCGATCAATCGATTGCGTACGGTGCCTTGTTCACTGCGCACCATTTGCGCGTCAAGGCGATTGCGGCAATGACCGAGTCCGGCTCAACCGCATTGTGGATGAGCCGACACAATATCGACATCCCGATTTTTGCGATTACCCCGAGCGTGGCGACCCAGCGTAAGGCGACGTTGTATCGCAACGTCCAAACTTTCGAGTTGGCCAAATCGCCTGACCGCGAAGCCGTGCTGAAGGCTGCGCAGAATCTGCTGCTGTCAAAAGGCGTGGTGCAATTGGGCGATCTGGTGGTCGTCACTTGGGGTGAGCCGATGGGCCAGATCGGCGGCACCAATGCGCTGAAGATCATGAAGATCGGCGAATACTGAAACGGTATCAATGGTTAAGATTAAGTAAACCTTATGATACAGCGTCACCCCGGCGTATTTTGTCGCCAAAATCGATTCCCATATGCGCGGGAGTGACGTGCTAACAGGTGGCAAAATAGATTTTTATTATCGGAGTAAAATATGCCTCTCGTATCCATGCGTCAATTGTTGGACCACGCTGCCGAAAACAGCTACGGTCTGCCTGCTTTCAACGTCAATAACCTGGAACAGGTCACTGCCATCGTGCAGGCCGCAGATGAAGTCGGTGCACCGGTCATCATGCAAGCCTCGACAGGCGCCCGCAAATATACGGGTGAAGCCTTCCTGCGTCACCTGATCGCAGCCGCGGTCGAAGCTTTTCCGCACATTCCAGTTGTCATGCACCAGGACCACGGCCAGTCGCCGGCGGTGTGCATGGCCGCGATCAAGTCAGGTTTCACCTCGGTGATGATGGACGGTTCGTTGATGGAAGACGGCAAAGCGGTTGCCAGCTACGAATATAACGTGGAAGTATCGCGCAAGGTGGTGGAGTTCTCGCACGCCATCGGCGTCACAGTGGAAGCGGAGCTGGGCGTGCTTGGCTCGTTGGAAACCATGATGGGAGACAAGGAAGACGGTCACGGCGCCGACGGCCAGATGACCCGCGAGCAGTTGCTGACCGATGTTTCGCAAGCGGCGGATTTCGTCAACCAGACCCAGTGCGACGCGTTGGCGATTGCTATCGGCACCTCGCATGGCGCCTACAAATTTTCACGCAAGCCAACTGGCGATATCCTGGCAATCGAACGCATCAAGGAAATCCACACCCGCATTCCGAACACCCATCTAGTGATGCATGGTTCGTCATCGGTACCGCAGGAACTGCTGGCAGAAATCCGTGAATTCGGCGGCGACATGAAGGAAACCTATGGCGTGCCGGTTGAGGAAATTCAGGAAGGAATTCGTTACGGCGTGCGCAAGATCAATATCGATACCGACATCCGTCTAGCAATGACTGGCGCAGTGCGCCGATATCTGATGGAGAATCCAAGCAAATTCGATCCGCGCGATTACCTCAAGCCAGCCCGCGAAGCCGCCAAGGCAGTGGTCAAAGCACGTTTCCTGGCATTCGGTTGCGAAGGCCAGGCTGCCAAGATCAAGCCGGTTTCACTTGAAAAAATTGCAGAGAAGTACAAGAAGGGCGAGCTGGCGCAGATCGTTCAGTAATTAATAAAGTCGCACAAGTAACTTTGTAAACGGCGTCATTCCCACGTGCACGGAGATGCGCGGTGGTTTGTAAGATGCGTTGCGGGAAATTGAATAAATATGGCTGCGGCGCCAGGCAGAATTTGGCGCAATAATTTACCAGCTTGTAGAATGACTTAGCGGTCTTTCAGTAGCTGGTTTTCTGACTTTTGGAATAACCATGACAAGCCTTTATCAATTCACCATTACATCCTTGCCATTGCTCGGTCGCGGCAAGGTGCGCGAAAATTATGCAGTCGGCGATGACAAGATCCTGATCGTCACTTCCGATCGCTTGTCGGCTTTCGACGTCATCATGAATGAACCGATTCCAGGTAAAGGCAAGGTATTGAACCGCATGTCTGATTTCTGGTTTGATAAGCTCGCAGCCATCGTCCCGAACCATCTGACCGGCGTTGCTCCGGAATCGGTCGTGGCGACGGACGAGGTCGCACAGGTGCGCGGCCGGGCTATTGTCGCCAAACGCCTACAGCCAATCATGATCGAGGCTGTAGTGCGCGGCTACATCATCGGTTCAGGTTGGAAAGACTACCAGTCTACCGGTGCTATCTGCGGCATCATCCTGCCCGCCGGCTTGCAACAGGCCGCCAAGCTGGCTGAGCCAATTTTTACCCCAGCGGCTAAGGCCGAAATGGGTGAGCATGACGAGAACATCAGCTTTACCGACATGGAAGCCCGTATCGGAAAGGAGCTGGCCGAGAAGATTCGCAGCGTTAGCATCGAACTGTACAAGACCGCCGCCGATTACGCAGCGACGCGCGGGATTATCATCGCCGATACCAAGTTTGAATTCGGCCTCGATAAAGATGGCATGTTACACCTGATAGATGAGGTGTTGACCGCCGATTCGTCTCGCTTCTGGCCTGCTGTCAACTACCAAGTTGGCATGTCGCCGCCGTCGTTCGACAAGCAATTCGTTCGTGATTATCTGGAAACTGTGACCAGCTGGAATAAGACCGCACCTCCACCCGATTTACCGGCGGACGTGATTGAAAAAACTGGCGCCAAATATCGTGAAGCACTGTTCAGTCTGACCGGCGAAACTCTGAAAGACTGATGATGAGAATTGCTGCCATGGTTAAAGATAATGCCAGCCTGGCGCTGGTCGGCATCGTGATGGGCTCCTCCTCTGATTGGGATGTGATGCAGCATGTGGTTGCGATCCTAACCGAGTTCGGCGTCGCGCATGAAGCGCAAGTAATTTCAGCGCACCGCATGCCGGACCAGATGTTCTCCTATGCCAAGACCGCACGCACGCGCGGCTTGCGGGCGATCATCGCCGGTGCGAGCGGCGCAGCCCATTTGCCTGGCATGATTGCCGCCAATACCATCGTGCCGGTGCTGGGCGTGCCGGTGCCATCGAAATACTTGCGTGGCGAAGATTCTCTACTCTCGATCGTGCAGATGCCGAAGGGCATTCCAGTGGCGACTTACGCCATCGGCGAGGCCGGGGCCGCCAACGCGGCGTTGTCGGCAATCGCCATGCTGGCCACTACCGACGATGTGCTGGCAGAGAAATTGCTGACTTTCCGCGTCAAGCAGACGCAAATTGCCCTTGATATGAGATTGCCTCCGATATGAGTGGTATGCAACAACCTTTAAAAAATACGTCAACGTCGGAGCCTCCATTGGCTTCCACGGCGCCTATTGTACCGGCCGCCATTCCGCCAACCTGGCTGGGTGTGATGGGCGGCGGCCAACTTGGCCGCATGTTCACGCACGAAGCCCAATCCATGGGCTACAAGGTGGCGGTGTTGGGGCCTGAGCAGGATTGTCCAGCCGGCCACGTCGCTGATCGCCACTTTTTGGCGGACTACAATGATGCCGTAGCGTTATCCGACATTGCCGCCCTGTGCGCGGCAGTTACCACTGAATTTGAAAATGTCTCGGCCCGAAGCCTGGCGACCCTGGCGCAGCACAGCTTTATCGCGCCTGCTGCCGCCAGCGTCTCGATGGCCCAGGATCGGATCGTGGAGAAGCGTTTTTTCACCGAATACGCCAAGGAATCGACCGTGCTGCCGGCTCCGCACAAGCTGATTGCGTCGGCCACAGATATTGATGAGATGCTGGCTGATCTACTGCCTGGCATCCTGAAAACCCTGCGTCTCGGCTATGACGGCAAGGGCCAGACACGCGTACGCACGCTGAATGAGGTGCGTCAGGCGTTTGCTGGCATGAATGGCGTCGAATGCGTGTTGGAAAAAATGCTGCCACTGGCTTACGAAGTCTCGGTGCTGGTGGCGCGCGGAGCCGATGGCAAGGCCGTGGTTTACCAGATTGCCGAAAACGTCCATCGCGACGGCATCCTGTTCACCACCACCGTGCCAGGGCCGAACGTCTGCGATGAAACCGCCAAGCGCGCGCAGCATGCGGCGCTGGTCATCATCGAGAAATTGGCATATGTCGGCGTGCTGTGTATCGAATTTTTTGTGTTGCAGGACGGTTCGCTTGTGATCAACGAGATGGCGCCGCGGCCACACAATAGTGGCCACTACACGATGGATGCCTGCGTCACCAGCCAGTTTGCGCAGCAAGTGCGGGCAATGGCGCGCTTGCCGTTGGGCGACACGCGCCAGCATTCATCGGCGGTGATGCTCAACATCTTGGGCGATATCTGGTTTGATGGCGCTACCGATCTGGTTCGCGAGCCGGCCTGGGACCGGATACTGGCGCTGCCGTCGGCGCATCTGCATTTGTACGGCAAGACCCAGCCGCGCCGCGCCCGCAAGATGGGGCACATCACGTTCATTGCCGCGACGCTGACGGAAGCACAGCAGCAACTGGCCGTCGCCTGCGACATCTTGGGCATTGCACTGTGATGGCGAACTTGCTTGTCGATCTGACCTCAATCCGTCTGGCTGCACGCAAGTTAGAGGAGGGCGGATTGGTCGCCTTTCCGACCGAAACGGTGTACGGCCTTGGCGCCGATGCCGAGAATCCTGCCGCGGTAACGAGTATCTATGCCATCAAAGGGCGGCCCTCGAATCATCCGGTGATTGTTCACGTCGCGCCCGAAGCTGATATCAGTTATTGGGCTGCATCCATCCCGCCCGAGGCCAGGGCGTTGATGAATGCCTTCTGGCCTGGACCGCTGACCTTGATCCTGCCTCGAGCTGCGCATATCCCGGATCAGGTATCGGGCGGCCAGCATTCCATCGGCTTACGTTGCCCATCGCATCCGGTAGCGCACGCATTGTTGCGCGAGTTCAAAGGTGGGAAGGGTGGTATTGCCGCGCCATCGGCCAATAAATTTGGCCATGTCAGTCCCACCACCGCGCAGCATGTTCGCTACGAGTTCGATGCCGATGGCGACTGTACTATCGGCTGCATATTGGACGGTGGACAAAGCGAGGTCGGCATCGAATCGACCATCATCGATTTGTCGCGCATCGCCACTTACGGAGCGGTGCTGTTGCGCCCCGGCCATATCAGCGCTGCGCAGATTACGGCTGTGCTCGGCGTCACCGTGCAAGCTGCCGATGCTGCTGCGCCGAGCGCTTCTGGAACACTGGAATCCCACTATGCGCCGCGCACGCCGGTACTTCTGGTGTCGCCCCGCCAACTGGTTGTGACATTACAGCAGTTGCATCAGGCCGGACAAAAGCTGGCCTTGATTGCCTATTCTGGCATGGCCGCGCAATTGCCGCCGTTAGCCGCTCAATTTCAAATGGTCGCCGAGTCGCAAGCGTATGCTCATGAGTTGTATGCGGCACTGCATAGTATGGATCATGCAGCAGCCGATTTGATCGTGATAGAGGCGCCGCCATCTGACCTTGTTTGGCACGGTATCAATGATCGTTTGCGTCGCGCTGCACATGATTCGTCTGCAGTTTTGCCTGACTTTAAAAATAATTTAATGTAAAAATAGAAAATTATAGTTAAATAATATTAATTATAGCATATCTTGAAAAGAATAGCGCGTACGTTCTTTTTTACTTTCTTATTTATTACTAAAAAGTGAAATTCAATCTTGGATAGGGCCTATGAAAAAACACATTAATATATTGTTGCAACTGGCTGCTATGGTAATTCCCCCATTTTTAAGAAA
>DCSW01000005.1 GCA_002325825.1 Collimonas sp. UBA1456 | reverse complement strand
AAGGTGGGGTGAAAAGAGAAAAATTCAGGACCTGAACAGCTCTATTTATTAACCCAAATTGGTACATCCTCATTCCGGCATTGACAATCGCTTCTATTTCAATATCTAAAATAGCATAAAAAATGGGATGGCAATGCCGTTCCATTTTTTATTTCTCGAAGAGCGTCGCTTTACGCCATCCTGCCCAGCAAGCACTTGCTGCATGATGCCCGACGGGAGATCAAAGTCGGCGTACCAGCCTTGTTTTCCAGGGTGAGGCCCTTCGCATATACACCGGTCTGAATGTCTTGTAAGCACTGACGCATAGTGTTCTTGGTATCTTCATTTACGATCCGTGGGCCAGTGCCGTACTCGCTGTATTCGGCGTTATTAGAGATCGAATAACTCATGTTGGCGATGACGCCTTTGTAGATCAAGTCAACGATCAACTTGAGTTCGTGCAAGCATTCGAAGTAAGCCATTTCCGGCGCATAACCGACTTCAACCAGGGTTCCAAAACCAGCCTTAATCAGTTCAACTGCGCCGCCGCATAAAACGACTTATTCGTCGAACAGGTCAGTTCAAGTTTCTTCAGGAAAACTAGTTTCGATGATGCCGGCACGGGCACTGCCGGACTTGTCTTAATAAACGGCGATCGAATCGCGGAACGTCGCCACCTTGGGTGTAGGTCGCACGAATTATGCGAATGCTCTAGAAACGAACCATTTCGAACTGGTCACCGGCAATTGGCGCGATCCGCCTGAACACCTGCATCTAGCGTAATTGTTCGATAACGATGTAGTATGCATGATACATCGCGACAATCCGGCGGCAAAGAAGGGATTGACTCTCAAGTATTGCCCTGGGATGCCGCACTTGGCACCGACTTCCTACATCGAAAGACATCGCAGCGCTATCGATGCGGCGCTGGCTGAGCAGGGTTTGAAGCGCAATGTACAAGTGACGATTCCGTATTTCGCGCTAGTACCGCATGTGCTGCTGGCGGAATCCGATCTAATCCTTACTACTGGCCGGCAGTTTGCCGAACATATCAATGAAGAGTGGCCGATCGGCGTATTCGCGGTGCCTTTCGATTTCCCAAAGATGCGCTTCTACATGCTGTGATGTGGGCGCTCGCATGTAGCATCGGATGTAGTCTGGCTACACCGTTTGTTTGCCGAAGTGGCGGCCGGTCTGGGCATATCGACCGGCCACTAGTTTCGCTCACGGAGACCCACATCATTTTTTGATGTAATCGATGCTCGGCCGCTGTGGCGATTTGTGTTCAGGACATCGGCGGTATTCAATGGCTAATACGGATCGCGCAACTGCTCGCGCGCCGGCAGGACAAGATCGGTCGGTTCGGTGCGCAATACGTGTTCGGCATGAATGGTATCGGTAGTCATGCCGATTGCGGCGCTGGGGATATCAGCCTCGTTGCGTATACGCGCTGCAAACGGGGTACGATAGCCTGACTCGACCGGAATGTCGGTAGCGATATTGCCGCCACTCGATACATCGACCAGATCGACTCCAGCCTGGCCTAGCAATCGGCTCAATACCACTGTTTCGTCAGCACTCCGCTGTCTTCAATTCAGTCCGTGGACGACACGCGCGCCAGAAATCGCAGTTCGTCAGGCAACACCTAGCGTACCGCGACGACGACTTCCAGAATCAGGCGGATGCGACTCTCAAATGATCCACCATATTGGTCGCTACGCTGATTGCTGATCGACGACAGGAACTGGTGCAGCAGATAGCCGTGCGTGGCGTGGGTTTCGACGACCTTGAAGCCGGCTTTGTGAGTGCACACCGCCGCATCGGCGAAAGCCCTGAACGACCCTGTATCACGACCGCGCTGGCTTCAAAAATTACCAGGCCAGCGTCGCCGATGGCACGGTAGCCGAGATGCATCAGATGCCAGTCGTTGGCGAAACCGCCCTCTGTCGAGTATTGGCACATCGGCGCGACCACAATCCGGTTGGCTAGCGCCACGCTGTGTAAGGTGGGGGTGGGGGGGGGTAAAAATAATTGGCCAATGTCGATTTCCTGTTGCCGATGCGCTACCGGAACAGCTTGCGCAATCCGTCAGCTACACCGGTGGCGGGGTGAAGATTCAGTGATGCTGTTGAACTGCAATGCGGCTAGGCTGGCATATAGCCCGTTCCGTGTGGTCAACTCGCTATGGGTGCCGGATTCTACCACATGACCGTGCTCCAGAACGATGATGCGGTCGGCGCGTTGCACCGTAGCTAGGCGATGCGCGATGACTAGCGTGGTGCGACCGATCATTGCCGCTTCCAACGCACCTTGCACTGCACGCTCCGATGTGGCGTCAAGGGCGCTAGTTGCTTCATCCAGCAGCAACAGCGGCGGGTTTTTCAGGAGTGCGCGGGCAATCGCGATGCGTTGCCGCTGGCCACCGGAAAGACGCACGCCGCGCTCGCCGAGGAAAGATTGATAGCCTTCCGGAAGGCACACGATGAATTCATCGGCGGCGCCCATTTTAGCCGCTGCGATGACCTCAGCATCGCTGGCGCCGACCCGACCGTAACGGATATTTTCCATTGCATTAGCGGAGAATATGACCGTGTCTTGCGGCACGATGCCGATCACATCGCGCAAGGTGCTCAAATTCAGATACTTGATGTCGACGCCATCGAGCTTGATGCTGCCTTGCTGCGGATCATAGAAGCGCAGCAGCAGCTGAAACAGAGTGCTCTTGCCAGCGCCAGATGGGCCAACCACGGCAACAGTTTCTCCAGGCCGGATAGTCAGCGATAAATCATGCAGCGTGGCGATTTCCGGCCGCGACGGGTAGCGGAAACCGATGTTTTCCAGCGTCAGCGCTGCGCCTTGCGCGGTGCGCGGCGGCAGGCTGTCCGGCAGTAGCACCGATTGCACCGGCGATTGCGCAGATAGCAGTTCCAGCAGTCTTTCTGTAGCGCCGGCGGCGCGCTGAGCATCGCCCATGACTTCAGCCAGAGCGCCGATGGAACCCGCCAGTAGTGCCGCATACAGTATGAACTGGCCGAGCTCGCCGCCGCTCATATAGCCCTGGACGACGGCATGCGCCCCCAGCCGTAACACGAACACGATGGCACCGATCACCAGCAGAATCACCATCATGGTCAGCACTGAGCGGGCCCGGATGCGTTTCATCGCCGTACCGAAGGCATTTTCCACTAAAATACTGAAACGCTGCGCTTCGATATTTTCATGAGTGAACGCTTGTACCGTTGACATGGCGTTGAGAGTTTCGCCAGCCATCGCTGAGGCGTCGGCAACCCGGTCTTGCGATGCGCGCGACAGCCTACGCACGCGACGGCTGTAAAACACTATTGGCAGTATCACCAGGGCCAGCATCACGATGATGATCGAACTCAGTTTGACGCTGGTGATAAATAGCATCGCCAGGCCGCCGATGAACAGCAGCCCATTGCGCAGCGCCATGGAGATGCTGGTGCCGACCAGCGCCTGGATCAGCGTGGTGTCGGTGGTGATGCGCGACAGCACTTCGCCGGTCTTGGTGGTTTCAAAGAATTGCGGGCTCTGCGTCACGACATGTGAATATACGGCACTGCGTAAGTCTGCGGTGACGCGCTCGCCGAGCCACGATACCATATAGAAGCGTGCAGCAGTTGCCACGCCCAATATGCAGGCAACGCCGAACAGCGCCAGGAAATACAAATCGATATGGCTGGCTCCCTGGATACTGCCGGCGCTGAAGCCGAGGTCGACCATTTGCCGGAATGCATACGGGATAGCCAGCGTCGCACCGGCTGCAATCAGCAGCGCGATACTGGCCATCACGAACTGGCGCTTGTATGGGGCGAGGAAGGGGAGCAGCCCAACGAGTGCGCCTAAACTACGCTTTTGAGGTTCTTTGGAAGAGGTGGTTATCATATTACTTCGGTTGGTCTGCGGGTCGTTGCATAATCTCTCGTGATTCGATTGATGCATTACCAGCAGCTGGTGAGGTTGATTCTTTGATAGTTTTGTGCGAATTTCGATCACAATCTTAAAAGAGACGCGGAGCCATGCGCATTTTTCTGACATGAAGCTGTAATCAATTATCGAATATTGATATACTTTCTTCAGCGCATAGTGACTGATATAAGCTTGCTAGTGTAGTGGATGTTGCGTCAATACGCAGAATACTAATTGAATGATGTGGATTCAATCAACGACATAATTTCTAACTATTACAATTCAGGGAGAATCCTTTGGCTCAATTGCAGCAACCGAAGCATCCGAAAAGCTACGTAGCAGAACACGCAATTTAGGATCAATTGGTCCCAGGTCTGCTGGCGACACACACTCATACCGCTCCAAAATGTCTCTATGACGTACTCAGCTCGCGTCTGTTTGCCGCGATCTACGAGTTGCCTGAATATTATCCGACCCGCACCGAGGCGGCGATCTTACAGAAACATGCAAGCCATATTGCCACCGCGGTCGGTCGCGATGCGATACTGATCGATCTCGGGGTGGCAATTGTGCAAAGGCGGCACGTTTGTTTCCAGCCCTGCAACCGAGGCGATATGTGCCGATTGACATTTTCGAACAATTTCTGAAGAAGTCGGTCAACGCGCTGCGTCGGCAATTCTCGCAGATCGAAATGACGTGTCTCGGCATGGGCTTTTCCTTCGAGTTGGAACTACCTGTAATTATCACCGAGCAGTGCCGCCAGTTTTTCTATCCGAGATCGTCGACCGGCAATTTTGCGCCACTCGAAGCGCTTAAATCCCTGCGTCGGATCCACAAGGTAATACCAGGGAGCGACAGCCATGGCGGCTTGTTGATCTGGGTTGACATGATCAAGGACAAGGCAATTCTGAATGTGGCCTATGACGATTCGCTGGTTGTCACCGCCGCCTTCAACCTGAACCTGCTGCATCATTTACATCGGTTACTAGCTGCCGATTTCCGGCCGTCCGACTAGTTTCATCATGTTTTCTACAACGCCGAGCAGCATCGTATCGAGATACGCCTGGAAGCGCGCGACGATGTCACCGTGCATTGGCAGAACGGCGGTATCCGTCACTTTGTGCGTGGCGAGCGCATTCACACCGAAAGTAGTTAAAAATATACGCAACAGGGCTTCATTGAATTGCTACACCAGGCCGGTTTTGGTCAGGTTCAAATCTGATGTGATCCGCGTAAATGGTTTATAGTCTATCATGCCAAACCGACATGAGCGCTACAGGCGACAACAGCAAAAACGAACGATACAATGCTTAAGCTGGCTAGTCTTTTTTCCACCGTGCGCGACGCAACCGTGCAGCTGGTGCAATCGCTGTCTGACGAAGATTGTTGTGTCCGATCGATGCCCGATGCGAGTCAGGCCAAATGGCATCTTGTACATACCACCTGATTTTTCGAGATCTTCATCCTGGAGCGCTTTGAAGCCGATTTTCAACCATTTCATCCGGCTTTCTGGGTGCTATTCAATTCTTATTATGAAGGCGTCGGTGAGCAGTACCCGAGAGCGCAGCGCGGCTTGATCACACGACCATCGCTGGCCAAAGTGAAGGCGTACCAGCAGAATATCGATCAACGCGTGCAGCAGTTGCTGGCTCAGTCTTCGGTCACCGAAGATGGTACTAGCGCAGAGCTGAACAGGCTGGTCGAGCTTGGCTTGCCTCATGAGCAGCAGCATCAGGAGTTGCTATTGACAGATATCAAGCATCTGCTGTCGATGAACCTGTTGAAACCACCATACCTTGTATCCAACGCGATAGTGGACGGCTACGAGATCAGTGCAGCGACAATAGCTGAGCACTGGCAGCAATTCGATGCCGAGGTGATTGAGATTGAGCATGCCGGTCCAGGATTATTTTTCGATAATGAAACGCCGCGCCACCGACAATTTTTCGAACCGTTCTCGATGGCCTCACGTCTGGTCAGAAACAGCGATTACTTGGCTTTCATCGAAGACGGCGGCTATCAGAATCCGCTGTTGTGGCTATTCGCGGAATGGGATTGGGTGACACGGCAGAAGCTGAAGCAACCATTCGATGCGTCGTGGTGCGAATTTACCTTGCATGGCTTGCATCCGCTGATCTTGCACGAGGCGGTCACCCATTTATCGTATTTCTAAGCGGGGGCTTATGCACGTTGAGCGCAGGCGCGCCTGGCTTATCGTAATTTCTTCCCGGCCACCGCACGCTAGCAGTTCAGTGAAATTCGATTGGCTCGCTCTCCGACGCTTAGACGAAGCTCAAGCAACCGGATGGAAATTGGTCAATTTCTCGATCAAGAAATCGACGAAAGTGCGCACTGCCGGCAGTAATCTGCGTTGCATTGTATATACCACTTGCAAGTGGCCAGTTTGTATCGATCAATCTGACAGAACTTGCACTAGGGTTCCTTGTGCTAACTCTTCGCTGCAGTATTCCATTGGCAGCACGGTCAACGCCAGGCTCCGCGAGGGCGGCGCGTTTGCCTAGTATGAAATATTCAACAACAAATCTCGGCTGCGCCACCAGTTCTAACGTTCGCGTTCCGGATCGATCAGCAACAGACGCACGCGCCAGTCTGCCTCAACCGCACCTAGGAACGGCAACCTGACCATATCGCGCGGGTGACGGGCGATATGGTATTGGGCCATCAAATCGGAAGTGGCAACCAGGCAAGCTGATACGGCACGCAAGCGCCTGGTAGCCACGTTGAGATTTTCATCGTCAGTAACCCTGACTGGTACCGCGACGTCCACGCCTTCTTTTAGCATGTTGATGCGACGATTGGTGAATCAGATTCGATATTCACTTTCGGGTAGCGTTCCAGGAATGCGGGCAGCGCTGCCGCTTCAGCTGCTGCAATCACCGCTTGGCCGTGCTGATAGTAGCGACTGCCGAGGTCGGTCAGCGCGATACCGCGCGTATTGCGTTGCAGTAAGCGGGCGCTAAGGCACGTTTCCAGTCCCGAGATACGGCGCGTGAAAGGCGTGACTTGGGAACATCCCGGCTGCGTCCGGCGGCCGTAAAACTGCTTTGCTGGATCCTGTAGACGCTTCTGTGTAAATTTCACGGCATTATCAATGATCGTATTTTTGAATACGTACTTTGAATTGGATCATAAAGCGATTTAA
>DCSW01000030.1 GCA_002325825.1 Collimonas sp. UBA1456 | reverse complement strand
AATATCGAACACATTTTCAGAAGACTTTGAACAGACTCTAAGGCAAATTAACCGGCCTGAAATTCAAAGCCATGATCTCGACCTACGGAAAAACTCGTATTCCGATTAATGAGTCATTCGAAGATAAATCGCAAATCGCCGAATATCTAGATCGGTATCATGGCGATGGAATCCAGTGCAACATATTGCGTTGGATAGCGAAGATATCTACACCAGCGTGAGCGAGATGAAGGTGTACCAGGTTGCGTTCCAGGACACCATCAAGACCTAGTACGATCTGATCGACTACCACTTATTGGGCCACGGCGAGTTCCTAGAAGACCTCAAGCGCCTGTGTATCTTGATCGACGGAAGCAATGCCCAAAGCTGTGAACTTTTGCTGCAGATATTTACGTAAAACGTCATTGGTCTGATCTTTTTCGAGATCATTGCAGCGCAATGATGATCAAAGTTTTGGCGAAGGCAATTTCCGTGCACTGTTTGAGTCGATTGAACTGGACCAGGAGGTCCGGTACGGCTTGCTGACGGACGACGGACAGGAAGCAGCCAGTTGATTTCAGCGTAGCGTAAAGATTGAGCATGAGCATGTCCGCTGTGGCCGGACATGCTCATGTTTGTCTACAGAGGGCAGCGACAATGCGGATATTGGAGGGCTGGTTGAGGACATGGATATGAATGCAAATGCAGTAGATGCCAACATGTGAGCACCGATGATTTTTTTGACACCGTCGCCGATAAATCGGACGGCACCAAGCTGTGCGGCGACTACAGCAAGATCGACGACGGCATCCCGAGAGTTACAAAAAGTTTGGCGCTGCTATTCAAGACCACCGGCTGGCGTCTGGTTGCGGTGCCGGACCATATGTTTTTCGAGCATCTGGCCAACTGCCACTTTCCGGTCACAGTCTGGCTGCGCGAGCCAGAAGAGTTTGATTAAATTTTTCGAACCGGACCTGTTTCACGATTTTTTCGTGCCACGTTCAGCTGTTGTTCAATCCAATTTTTTTCGACCATTTTCAGGAGTATGGCAAGGGCACTCTGAAGGCGATGAAGCTGGACGGTTTGTCAATGCTGGCACGGTTGTATTGGTACACGGTCAAAATTCGGCCTGATCTAAAGCCCTCTAGGATCTGCGTGTTTACAATGCAGGGATTTTTTCATCGGGCGGCGAAATCGAATATTGCCTGAGCAATCCGGCGGCCGCTTACCCCTACCGCTCAACATCGAGCGCGTGATGCGAACTTCCTACAAGAGCGACTTTTACCAAGAAGCATATTTCGTGATCAGCGATCTTTAATAACTGTTCAACGATGCCGCACCGGATTTCATGCCGATCTATCAAAAATTAAAGGCGCTTGACACCTTGTCGGTCAATGCCTGGCTGCCGGGCGAAGTAAGACTGCCAGTCTATAAAATAAATCTGCGGTAATGCTGTTGGTGATGCCCGCTGTATCCGTTACAGCGGAGCGGCTTAGTCGCGTCCTGATTCTTTAGTATGGTAAGAGCAATCAAAAATCAGCTACACAAAGAAAAAGCAGATTCCGCAAACTAGCGATAATTAAAACTCCAGAGGGAGGAGTTCCCGAAGTGGTTGGTCCAGGGGGGTATGTTAGATACATCAGACGAGTTTTCATTCCACCCATCGACGCTGGAATTTCCTATTGGATTTACCAGTTGTTACTCCTGCACCAATCCCGTCCGGCATGCATTGAGTCGGATATTGTTTTGTGCTAATGCTGTAGGTCAAATTAAAGAATAATTTTTTCACAAGGTAGAGACGTTTTTGCGCGTTGGATAACCGCCACGCAGCGCACTCAAAAACATAATTTTTGGCACGGAGACAGAATGAAAGCACTACTCAAAGCGGAGCAAGCCTTGCTGCCTACTCAATCGGCGCAAGCATCTGAAGATGGCACTATTTCTCTGGATGACAAATTTACACTAGGGCGCGGCCGTACTTTTATGATGGGTGCTCGAGCCATTGTCTGCTTGCCAATGTTGCGGCGGCAGCGCGATTTGTAGGCAGGCTTGAATACCGTTTATTATCTGTCCGGTTATCGTGGCTCATCGCTCTATAACGTCGACATGACGACTGTCAAGGCGAAAAATATCTCGACGCGCATCACGTCAAATTTCACCATGGGATGAACGAAGATCTGGCGGCGACCAGCATCTGGATGCGCACAACAGGTCAATTTTTTTCCAGGCGCTCAATACGATGGCGTCTTTGGGTTATGGTACGGTAAAGGCCCTGGCGTCGACCGCTGCGGCGATGTTTTCAAGCATGCTAGCATGGCCGGTGCTTCCAAGCATGGCTACGTACCGGTATTGGCCGGCGACGATATCACGCCGCCAAATCATCAACCACCGCGCATCAGAGTGAATATATCCAGAAAGTCTGCGGCATCTCGGTGCCGTATCCATCTTCGGTACAAGAGTATCTTGGTTACGGTATGCATGACTGGGCTATGAGCCGTCACTCCGGGCTGTGGGTGTCGATGAAATGCATCACCGATCTGGTTGAATTCGGCGATTCGGTTGATCTCGATCCGGACCGCGTGAAGATCGTGCTACCGACCGCTGCTGCTCTCGAACTGCCGCCGGACTGCTTGAATATCCACTTGCCGGATACCGTACTGGGACAAGAAGCGCGGATGAACAACTACAAGTGGTGCGCTGCGCTGGCGTATACCCGGGTCAACAAATTGAATCAGATCATTGGGGATAGCCCGCGCGCCAAGATCGGCATGACCTGGCCGCTAGAATCGGAAGACGTACTAGAGTTTGCACGGAGGCTGGAAGAAATTCTGGTGGTCGAAGAAAAGCGCCAGATACTGAAATACCAGATCAAGGAGGAACTCTAAAATTGGCGTGACGACGTGCGCCAACGTGTGATCGTCAAGTTCGACGATACTGGCAAGTTGAGTAATCGCAGCGGCGAAGGTCACTGTGACTGGCTGCTGCCAGCGATCTATGAGTTGAATCCGGCGCGAATCGTGTATGCGATCGCTTCCCGCACAATACCTCGATCAAACTGCCTGATGGCAACCGTGGCTTGGCTGGTATCGGTTGCCATCACATGGTGTTGTGGATGGATCGAGAATCGTCGACATTTACCCATATGGGTGGCGAAGGTGTGACCTGGATTTGCCCGGCGCCGTTCACATCGAAAAAACATGTGTTCGCTCATCTCGGGGACGGCACCTATTTCCACTCGGTCCTACTGGCGATCCGCGTATCGATCACCGACAAGGTCAACATCACCTACAAGAAGATCCTATTCAACGACGCTGTTGCAATGACTGGCGGCCAGTCCTTTGGCGGCCCTCTCGATCCCGCCATAATTTTCCGGCAGATCTCTGCGGAAGGGGATGACGCCGATTATCGTTGTCACCGACGAGCCTGAGAAATATGGATCGAACATTGATTTGGCGCCGGATGTGACGATCCGTCACCGTGGCGAACTCGATGCCGTACAGCGCAAATTGCATGAGGTCGAAGGAACTTCAGCGATGATTTACGTGCAGAGACCTGCGCATCGGAAAGACGTCGTCGCCGAAAATGCAATGAATACCCAGACCAGGAAAAATGCTCAGTGATTAACGAAACCGTGTGCAACCGAATTACATGTCGGAGGAACCTCTGGGGATCGAGTTCGGCCGCAAGCGGCAGATCAATTAGTCTTCATGCAATAAGGAATTCTCTTTAGAGCCCCGTTTTTGCCATAGTTTTGTCATGTTCGAAGGTGGCAGCCTCAAGAAGCAGGCTAAGGTGTCGGCTGCTATAAATGGTGCCGACGCTGCTAAGGCGCCGGTGGCAAGCCTGCCGACATCGTTCTTGCCGAACATGGTAAAGCCCTATAGCATCCTGGTGACCGGAATCGGTGGTACCTGCGTGGTCACCATCGGCCAGATGCTGGCGATGGCGGCAAACGTCCAAGGTAAAGGCTGTTCGGTGCTCGATATGAGCGGCCTGGATCAAAGGGGTGGGCCGGTAATGTCGTATGTGCGGCTGGTCGACCATATGGAAGATATCTATTCGATCCGCGTCGACTTCATCGATGCCAGCCGCATTGCCACTGCGTTGATGGATGATGCAATTGCGAACAATATGTTCGTGCTCGGCTATGCTTAGCAAAAGGGCTTAGTGCCGCTGACGAAGACATCGTTGATGCGGACGATTGAATTGAATACGCTACAGATTGCTTTAAACAAGCAGGCTTTTATCTGCGTCCACAGCGCCGCTTGCGATTTCGCTACTCTGGAAAATCGTACTCGTCTCAAGGATATGTCGACGCAGATCATCGAGTTCAAGCGCACGCCGAATCTGGATGATTTGATCAAGCATCGCGTAGCTATTCTCACTACCATATCAGGATATGGCCTACGCCGAGCAATACCGCATCTTCGTCGAACTGGTTGCGGCGGTGAAGCGCCGATTTTTTCAAACCGAGAGCGCATGCGGGGGGCAGCGCCTGAGCATGGCGGTGGCAACTTATTTATTCAATCTGACGGATTACAAGGATGAGTATGAGATGGCGCCGCCTTCATTGGCCAAGCATGATGCCCCCGAACATTTGATCAATAAGGAATTCGGGGCCATGGATGGATGCGTGCGTTCGGCATGCTGGCCAAGATGAAATTCTTGCGGGGTGGTGCGCTCGATCTCTTTTGGTATACGGCAGAGAGCCGTAATTCGATTGCACACCATAAAGAGACCATCGAATCTTTGTTGTCGACATTGATCGTCGATAATCTTTCTGCCGCCGTGGCGATCGCCAGTATCCCTGAAGAAATTCGGGGCTATGGTCATGTCAAGGATCCCCCCATCTGACAGCGGCACTGGCAAAGGAAAAGCGCAGTTTCTGGTGCAATTCCACAATCCTGCTTCCGAGAAAAAAGGTGAACGGGTGCGCTCGATTGCGGTTTTATGAGTTGCATTAAGCGTTGAAATAAAAACGGCTGGTAGAGAATATCTACCAGCCGTTTTTATTTTTCTGCAGGTCTGTCGCCAGGTTGCTGAATTGTTTTAGACGCCGCCAGTTTGC
This sequence comes from Collimonas sp. UBA1456, assembly GCA_002325825.1. Taxonomy (GTDB): domain Bacteria; phylum Pseudomonadota; class Gammaproteobacteria; order Burkholderiales; family Burkholderiaceae_D; genus Collimonas. Next base: position 3,302 of record DCSW01000030.1, on the reverse strand, counting down.
TTGAATTGCTGGTAGCCGCGCGCCCGCAATGCGCAGGCCGGGCAGGTGCCGCAGCCGTAGCCCCAGTCATGCAGCGCGCCGCGCTGGCCCAGGTAGCAGGTATGGGTATCGGCGCGGATCAAATTTACCAGCACCTCGCCGCCGAGCTTTTGTCCCAGCTTCCAAGTTGCCGCTTTGTCGATCCACATCAATGGCGTTTCCAGTTTGATCTGCGTTGCCATGCCGAGGTTCAGTGCCACTTGCAACGCCTTCATGGTGTCGTCGCGACAATCGGGATATCCGGAAAAATCAGTTTCGCACATGCCGCCGATCAGCACATTCAAGCTACGCCGGTAGGCTACGGTGGCAGCGACCGTCATGAACAGCAGATTGCGGCCTGGTACGAAGGTGTTCGGTAAACTATTATGCTGCATGACGATCTCGACATCCTCTGTCATCGCCGTCGAAGAAATCTTCGAAATCAGTGACAGGTCGATCATGTGGTCTTCGCCGAGTTTACTGGCCCATTGCGGGAACTGCTTGCGGATTTTCTGTAGCAAGATCGGGCGTACCGTCAGCTCGATGGCGTGCCGCTGGCCATAATCGAAGCCTATCGTTTCGACCCGTTCGTAGCGTGATAAGGCCCATGCCAGGCATGTGGTTGAGTCCTGGCCTCCGCTAAACAGAACGATGGCGCCGTTTGGTGTAGTCATAGGGTTTACTGTGTCTATGTTGAGTAGATTAAATGAGGCAATTTTATGCCATCTTAGCCGTGGCCGCCGCAGAGTCGCTATTTAGCGGCCTTGTTGCTTACTTGTTTCAGATTCTGTTCGACATAGTCGTTGTTCGGATCAGTAAAGCACAGCTGCACCGAGTACCATTCCAACGATGGTGCCAACCACATATCCACCTGCTGGTCCTTGGCGTCCGGTGGTGGTACCTTGGAGATGTGGACTGTGTCCAATTAACCCATTGGTGTGCTGATTTTTCTCATTCTTGATGACCTTGAAGGTCCCCGGTTCGGCATCGCCCGTCCCTGCTACAAATAACGTCCAGTCGACCCCAGGATTGAATTGCTTCGTTGTAGTGCATGCAACCGAGATCAATTGCCAGATAATGCTGGTTTGGTCTTGCTCGCCGCCTTTCAGCGAGTAGCTTGCGCCGGCTTCTGAGAGGCTGATGGTGCCGCTATCGCGATGAAAGGTCGTGGTGGTGGCTTCCTTTCGAAAACGCTTGTTGACGAATTGGGTCGGTGCTAAGCCGTAATCGTCTATTGCTCCCTCGCTGGATGCTTCGAGTATTTTGCCGATGATCGTGGCGCGGGTCTCGGACTTGACGCTAAAATGTTTATCGTCGACTTGCTATTTGACTAAACTTTTGCTGCCGATCGTCATGCCGCTTTATTTGACCTGGATCGCATAGTTGAGGATGGTCGATGGCGGCAAGTCGATTTTGTACTTGTGGGTCGGATATAGGCGTCAGCGGCGGCCGTTAGCATGGCGCCGCCTAGTGCGGCGGCGAGGGATAAGTGGATTAAGATTGATTTTATGGTTTTCCGAAAAACGATGCAGTTTTTCAATCGTCGCACTCGTTGCTAGACGAAGTAAAAGAAAAATTAGTTCGCTGGGATAGTATCTAGTCGCTTCAGTTTGGACAGCGACATGTCGATATAGTCGCCGTCGGTTTCGGTAAAGCGCAACTTGACCGGATACCATTCTTGCTGCGGCGCCATCCAGATGTCAAGACGTTGTTCGTGGGGACCAGCCTGTGGGATGCGAGTCACATGCCATACATCGGTATTGCTGCCGTTCACGTTGATCTGTTCCTCGCCGACCACCTGCATACGCCATATTTCGGCATCTCTCGGTCCGGCCACAAACATATCGATCACGGTGCCCGGCGCGAACTGGCTGCTGCCGCCACGGCCGATGCTGGCCAGTTGCCATACCACGCTGGAACGGTCCTGTTCACCGTCACTTCGTGGATAATTATTGCTTGAATCTGAAAAAACGATTTGGTTGAGCTCGCGATGGAAGGTCGTGATGGTCGGTTGTTTGCGGAAACGTTTTTGTATAAAGGTAACCGGTGCGATGCCGAGGCCATTGATTTCACCTTCGCTTTTTATATCGAGCACGGTAAAGAATAGTACGCCAACCTCAAGATTCATGCTGTAGCTACCGCTGTCAGTTTGCCAAATGATCTTGCCGCTGCCGTGGTAATTCTGTCCCTTGTTTAATGCTTCCACTTCGTACCTTAACTCCGCCGATGGCGGCGGATTTGTATGGTATTGCTTTACGGCTTCTGGTTTGGTTTCGACCGCCGCTACGGTAGGTTCGATCGCCGGCGATATGGTTTCGGCAGCGGGAGTAGCGCCAGCAAGGGCCAACGCTGCGGCCATGGCGTCGTCGTCAATAATGGGTGTAACGGTTTCCCAGGTAGGCGTATCTGGCATCTTTTCCACCGACGCCGGCGGTGGTGCAGCGGTTGGTTTCCTGCGTGCCGAATGGCTAATTTTTCGCTTGAGATTAGCGGTTTGAGGCAACATCACCGGCCTTTCGACCGGCGGCAGCGGTAGCAGATCGGCCAGCATCACTTGATCCGGACGATTGGCCAGCGATGAAGCGCCGAACCGGCGGTTACACCAATCAATCAGCAACACGTGCAACAAGATCGTCAGCACCAGTACCCACAGCCAGCGGCGACGGCTGATAAGACGGTAGACGGAGGGATGGAAGAAGACGACATCAGCATAGCGTAAACGTATCTGTCGTGATTGACCAAACAACATTCTGGCAACTGCGATAAACCACGTAAAATATTGTGTTTTCATAAAAGAACAATAATCGTCGACATCTGATCTCCTTCGTCATGCGATCACTGCCGCTCTGGTATGCAGGTTGGCGCTGGGCGCTGCTATGCCTTATGTAGCCGCTGTGTTTGTCAAGTTTGTCAAGTTTGTCACCGATCCGGCTTGGTATGATTGAAGCCCTGTTGGGGGGCGTTTACCAATGCCGGCGAGTTCGTGGAGTGCAATATCCGCTTTGCGGTGAAGCAGGTTAACGCACGCGGCGCGGTGTGCTTGCCGGATGGCCGTCCTCCGCTAGCGCTGTCGGTATCCGATAGCAAGCAAGGTGTCGAAGATGACTTCCCACAATTACGGCAATTGATAGGCCAGAAAATTCTATTGTTGTTTCTGAGCTATTCGGCGGCCGATCCGGCATTGACCAATGAGAAATACAGTTTCTGGCATTTCCGTTTCGATGCTAATGCCCCGCATGCGCATGTGCGCGTCGGTTGATGTCAATTCCGGAATTAAGATGTAC